>BDSY01000057.1 GCA_002897895.1 bacterium BMS3Abin06 | reverse complement strand
GGTATCCGTTTCCAAGGCCGCCGAACTGTTTAAAAGAAGGATGTAAGAGCCAAAGGCTCTGGGGGCACGGATATGTAGAGATATATTTTGAGGGCTATAAGAGACCCATATGTTTAAGGCGATACCGTCTTTACGGATACGGCACAATATTTATATGCCTGGTTAAAAAATAAAGGATATTCAAATATTGCCTACGTATCAGGCACACAGTCCGAAACCGATTATGGCTATAGCGGTAAGAAATTTGAAGGGATATTAGAGCGTTTTGCTCCATACACCAAATTGTATAAAGAAAAAGACTGGAGCTATTTATATGAAGAAAAAGGGATCTTAGAGCCGGAGAGTTTTGAAGATTGGAAAAATATCATAAAAAATCATGATCCCGGTACGTTAAAAAAATTAGAAGAGCCATTAGACATCTTGATAGCAACCGACTGTTTAAACGAGGGGCAAAACCTGCAGGACAGTGATTGTGTTATTAATTACGATATTCACTGGAACCCCGTCAGGATCATTCAGCGAATGGGCCGCATAGACCGTCTCGGCTCTCCCAATCAATCCATTAAAGGGATAAATTTCTGGCCGGGCAAAAATTATGAAGACTACCTCAGGCTCAAGGCAAGGGTTGAAAACAGGATGGCTGCCATGTCTCTGGTTGGCGCTGAGATTGATGAAAAGATGACACCTGAGATTGAAAAGATTGTTAAAAATAATCCCATAATCACCAGACAGACGGAAAAAATGCTCAATCAGATGCAGTTTACATGGGAAGATGTTGAGACCGGCGACGAAAGTATCGGCCTGGATAACTTATCCCTTGAGCAGTTCAGACAGGAATTATTTGATATGTTCCAGAAGAATAAAGAAATCTTTGAAAGAATGCCTAACGGCATATTTACGGGTTTCAAAGCAGAACCTGATAATAAATACACTGAATTGCCGGAAGGCATAATTGCATTATTAGGTTATCCCAAAAAGCCTGATGATTCCGACACACATACATATAATGAATATCATTTGCTCTATTCCAATAACAAAGGATTTTCTACTTACAACAACAATCAGGAAATACTCGGTATATTAAGAAAGCATAAAAACAAGATCAGGTTTGTTCCTGATGATGTTGAAAATGGGGATAAGGAAGCTTTGCAGTGGTTAAGCGATAAGATTAAGGCATGGATTGAGGGGCAGGTGCCAAAAAAGGCTATTGATGAAATTCAGGGTATTTTTACAGATGGTGTTCCCAGGAAAAAGTCTTCGGAAGAAAAGAGGCTGGAAGATAAATTTCAACCGGACAATTTCGACTTAGTCACCTGGTTTGTGGTGTCTGAGTGACAATGGATAATGAATAGTATTTTACGACCAGATTTAGTTAATAAAATAGTTATTATATTTATCAGGGGTGGACATGGAAATTGTAGTACAGCAAGAAGTGATAGAAGGTAAAATTTATATTATTCGGGGACACAAGGTGATGCTTGATAGTGACCTCGCGGAACTCTATGAGGCAGAGACAAAAGTGCTTTTACAAGCCGTAAAGCGGAATCTTGAGCGCTTTCCATCCGATTTCATGTTTCAGCTTAATAATCAAGAGGTTATAAGTTTGAGGTCACAAATTGTGACCTCAAAGAGTAGTCGAGGTGGTCGCAGGTATTTGCCTTATGTCTTTACTGAACAAGGCGTTGCCATGCTATCCAGTGTGCTTAAAAACGATCGGGCGATAAAAGTAAATATTGCCATTATGAGGGCATTTGTAAATCTGCGTGGAATGCTGTCGGCTCATAAAGACCTTGCCCGAAAGCTGGAACAGATGGAGAAGAAATACGATTCACAATTCAAAATAGTCTTTGATGCAATCCGCCAGCTCATGGCGCCGCCTGCTGCTAATAAAAAGAAAATCGGATTTGGGAGAGAGAAGGAACGCGCATGAAAAGAAAAAGGTTCTTTCTCATAATGAATGGGTAAATATGAACTCATCTTATCTAAAAAGAATGGCTGTGGGCATTCCCCTCTAAAAAGAGGGGTGCAGGGGTGTGTTTAAATGAAAATCAAGTATAATCCGAAACTAAAGGAATTAGCCGGAAGCCTGAGAAATAACAGTACAAAAGCTGAAATAAAACTCCGGGGTTATTTGAAAGGGAAACAACTAATGGGGCATGATTTTCACAGGCAAAAACCAATAGACAATTATATAGCAGATTTTTTTTTGTAATACATTGATGTTAGCAATTGAATTGGATGGATATACACATGGCTTTAAGGAAGTATTTGAAAGAGACAAAAAGAAAGAACAGAGATTAAATAAAATAGGAATAAGAGTTTTAAGATACAGCGATGATGACGTACTGAATAATATTGAAGGGGTGTTGGAAGATATTAAAAATTGTATAAATAAGATTAAGAATAAACACACCCCTTAATCCCCTCTTTTTAGAGGGGAAATAAGGCAGAAGGATATTAAAAAGATATATTTTACCCACTTGAAATGAGAAAGAATCAGAAAAAAAATGCAAAGAGAATGAAAAAATGATGGATTTAGCTGCTTTTCAAAATAACAACCTCTTTGAAGCAGGCACTGAGTTTTTCAAACAGTTAGGCATACGCCTGAATAGCAATACGACCTTTTCATTAGAGGCAAGAGAGCTTCTAAAAGATCAATATAAAGACAAGGATATTTTTGAGGCCATTAAAGAAACATATTTTCTGGGCCTCGTGGATGATTCGGTTTTTGGCAAGCATGTTCCTCTATTGAGTGAAGACAAAATCTCTCTCAAGGAAGCTGATGAAAAGATCAATCCGAATTATAACGGATTGATGGTTTTTGCTGTAAAATTGCCTGATTCATTCTCTCCAACAAGAGGCGGCATAGCCGACCTGACAAGGGCATTTAACCGGGTGAGCAAAAACATACCGGTTGTTCTGCTTCTACAATATTGGGGCATCCTTTCTTTTGCAACTTCTGAAAGAACCAGATACAAGCAAGAATATAGAGAAGGCGAAAAAATAGGAAAGATTTCGCTTCTGAAAGACATAAATATTGATTCACCACATACCGGGCATTTAAGGATTCTGTATGATTTAAAAGTTAAACCTGACGTAACGGACTTCAATGCTCTTTATAAGCAGTGGCAGGAAGTATTCAATGTTCAGTTGCTGAATAAAAAGTTCTATCAGGAGCTTGCCAACTGGTATTTCTGGGCAATTAAAACTGTTACATTTCCTGACGATGTTGAGAAAGACGAGGGTGTCAGGAATGCCACAAATGTTATCAGGCTCATTACACGATTGATTTTTGTCTGGTTTATTAAAGAAAAAGGATTAGTGTCTGATAAGTTGTTTGATCCGGATTATTTGAAAGACATCCTTAATTACTCTGACAAAACCGGCAGTACTTATTATAAGGCAATTCTGCAAAATCTCTTCTTTGCCACCCTCAACACCGATATGAACAAAGATACACCGGGCAGCCGTAAATTTGTAAACCGCCAGTACGGGATACATTATTTCTACCGTTATGAAAGGTTTTTTACAGACAGGAAGAAGGCATTGGAATTATTTGAAAACATTCCGTTTCTCAATGGCGGTTTATTTGAATGTCTGGACAAAAATGTCGGGCAGGATAATGAAATAAGAATCGACTGCTTTTCAAACAGCCCACAAAAAGCGGCCAGACTGATAGCGCCTGATGAACTTTTCTTTTCTCGTGAACAAACAATTGACCTGAATGAAATTTACGGCACAAAGGGCAAGTCATATAAAGTCAGAGGCATCATTGATATTCTGAACAGTTATAAATTTACAATTGCAGAAAATACACCTGTTGAAGAAGAAATTGCGCTGGATCCCGAACTGCTGGGAAAAGTATTTGAAAACCTGCTTGCCTCATATAATCCTGAAACACAGACTACAGCTCGTAAACAGACAGGTTCATTCTATACGCCCAGGGAGATAGTCAACTACATGGTTGATGAATCACTGATAGCATACCTCTCATCAAAACTAACAGGCCGCAATTCTTCATCCCCCCCCTTTAGAAAAGGGGGGCAAGGGGGGATTTGAAGAACACTATGAATCCCGACTGCGCAAATTACTTACTTATAGCGAAGAACCTCATGAGTTTTCAAGCACCGAAGTAACCTCTTTAATCAATGCCATAGACAACGCCAAAATACTTGACCCTGCCTGCGGCTCCGGCGCCTTTCCCGTGGGAGTATTGCATAAGATGGTGCATATATTGCACAAGCTGGACCCTGATAATGAAAAGTGGAAACAACGGCAGATTGATAAGGTTGAAGAATTAATCAGGAGCGCTGAAAAAATAGATGATTCAACTGCAAGAGAACAGATTGTCAAAGATTTAGAAGTTAACAAGCAGAGCATTGAAGAGGCGTTTGAGCACAATGAACTTGATTATGGAAGGAAATTATTCCTGATTGAAAACTGTATTTACGGGATTGATATTCAGCCCATTGCCGTTCAGATAGCCAAGCTCAGATTTTTTATCTCCCTGATTGTTGATCAGGGAATTGATACTGATAGAAAAAATCTGGGCATACGCCCACTGCCAAACCTTGAAACAAAATTCGTGGCTGCCAATACATTGATCGGGATCGAAAAACCGGAACAATTATTACTGAGAAATCCTGAGATTGATATTAAAGAAAAAGAGCTTAAGCAGGTCAGGGAAAAACACTTTTCTGCAAGGACGCCCAAAACCAAGAACAAGTACCGCCTTGAAGATGCCAGACTCAGGACGGAACTGGCAAAACTTTTCAGAGACGACGGCTTCAGCGCCGAGACAACTCACAAACTGGCGCATTGGGACACTTATGACCAGAATGCTTCGGCTGATTTTTTTGATCCGGAGTGGATGTTTGGGATTAAGGATGGGTTTGATGTGGTGATTGGCAATCCGCCTTATGTAAGACAGGAAGCAATCAAAGAAATAAAGCCTCAACTCAAGAAAGAGTTCGGCGCTTTCTATTGCGGCACAGCAGATATTTATACATATTTCTATAAGCTTGGAATAGACATTTTAAGAGATAAGGCCCATCTGTGCTTTATTGCGCCTAACAAATTTATGAGGGCGGGATATGGTAAGAATACCCGTAACTTGCTTGCTACAGAAGTAACGCCGAAGGTGGTTATCGATTTTTGTGACCTGCCTATCTTTGACGCGACAACCTATCCGGCGATATTGCTGGTGGAGAAGCGTAACAGTCCCACTTTGAAAAAGGGGGATTCAGGGGGATTTTCCGATAAATTCCTCGCCGCCACCTTTTCCAATGCGAAACAATTGGACCATCTCGAAAACACTCTTTCAGAAATCGGATTCCCAATACCGGTTTCCACCCTTAAGGAAGAAGGATGGAATCTTGAGCCGCCTGAGGTTCTTGCTTTGATGGAGAAACTGAGAAAAGCAGGAACGCCTCTTGGAGAGTATGTCAAAGGCAGGTTTTACCGTGGCATTCTGACAGGTCTAAACGAAGCTTTTGTAATCGATAAGCAGACACGTGAGCGGTTGATTGCAGAGGACCCCGGAAGTGAAGAACTTATTAAGCCCTGGTTGCGAGGCAGGGACATAAAGAAATGGAAGGCGGAATGGGCAGGGTTGTACGTGATATTTACGCGCCGAGGCACGGATATTGAAAGGTATCCTGCTATAAAAAAGCACTTGGAACAATTCCGTGAGGATTTGGAGCCTAAGAAATCAAGCAAACAAAAACGCGGCAGAAAACCTGGGAGTTATAATTGGTTTGATATTCAAGACAATATTGCGTACTTTAAAGAATTTGAAAGGCCTAAGATCATGTATGCTGAAATTGCAACAGCGGGCAAATTTCTTATCGACATTGAGGGATACTACTCTGATACAACCTCTTATATTATGGCAAATGATTCCCAATATCTGCTTGGTGTGCTTAATTCAAAACTCTTTACATATATGTTTTCCAAAACAAGCTCTGAAATCAGAGGTGGCTTTTTTAGATGGAAACGGCAGTACATGGAACAACTCTCCATCTTTTCTGCTACCGACAAACAAAAGTATCCGATCATCGATCGTGTCAAAAAAATCATTGCCAATCCTGATACCCCTAACATTCCCCGTCTTGAGAAGGAAATAGATAAACTGATATATGACCTCTATAATCTCACGGCAGGGGAGATAAAGATTGTAGAGGGGAAATTTAATCATTAAATTCAGGCATTATGCCTTGCAGAATTCTCTCAGAGGTGTCGCAGGTAAAGCTTTTCCAGCAACCTCACCTGCCTGCTATTGATAATTTAATGCAACTGTAAGGTTGATTTTGACCTTTTCACGGAGGCTTAAAACGTATGGCTTGATTTTATTGTCGGAAATACCAATAATAAAGCATAAATCCCGTCATTCAATTAATGTTATAATTAAAGTGTAATAATTAAGACTCCGAATAATAAGAATAATGGTAACCCCTATGAGACGCATTTAAACTTTAAATGTTCTTGTACTATGAAGAAGAGTGACTATATATCTACCATTATTTTGATTATGAAGATAGATAATGAAACATCAACCTAAGATTAAAGAGCATAGTATTGTCCTTATTGGGAATTTTAATCCTAAAATATTTCAACCGGCTTGGTTTGCCGCACAAGGTCTTTTGTCACAGCAGGAGGCAGAAGAAGCAAAAATAGAAATAATACATTCCTCTGTGGTTATTTTCAACACAAATACAAACTGGATGAGAATGGAGATCACTGACAATAGATTTATAGTGAAAACATCGCAAGAGCCATATGATGTAGTCATTAGAGATCTCGTTTTAGGGACATTTGATCTTCTCCGATATACTCCTATCATGCAAATGGGCATTAATAGAGAAATGCATTTTCAACTTAGCTCTGATAAAATTTGGCATAAGGCAGGGGATTTATTAACACCTAAAGAAATTTGGGCTGGGATACTTAATAAGCCAGGAATGCTGTCTGTGCAAATGAGAGATAGCGAGCGTAATGATGGATTAAAAGGTAATATTAACATCAATGTTGCACCTTCTAACAAGTTTCCTAATGGGTTATTTATAAGTGTTAATGATCACATCGAGACTGAGAAACAGATAACCACAGAGGGATGTGGAGAATTAATAGATATTTTAAATAAACATTGGGAGAGGTCTTATAAAAGATCTGAAGAAATAATGTATTCTTTACTTGAAAGGTTAGAAATTTAGAGATGACACAAGCCACATCAGAATTCAAGAATCAACAATTAATGGGATATAGCAAAACAGCTGAACCCTTTAGAACGGATCCGTCTTTAAATTATTATTATTCTAAAAATAATTCGCCAGAAGAAAAAGTCAAATCAGCAATTGAAAAAATAGAAGAAAGTTTAAAGAATATTGTTTTGCCGGAAAAGCCGCAAGAAGACCCTGTGGTAATTCTTAAAAATATAGAACCTTTAAAGGAAAAATATAGACTTTTACAACAATGGGAAGGCGTAATTTTAGAAGTTCATGAAGATTCTTTTATCTCTCAACTACGTGACAAGAGTGGTAACGCACCTGATGAAGAAGCTGAAATTGATTTTGATGAAATTTCAGAAAGAGATATGTACCTTATAAAACCGGGAGCCTTTTTTTACTGGAATATCGGATATCATGAGTCTAAGAGTGGCCAACGGACAAGATCATCATTGATAATATTTAGAAGAGTGCCTGCATGGTCTGAAAAGGAAATCGAAAGGGCAAGAAAACGATCTGACAATATATGTGAAAAATTAGGATGGGGGATGAATGCGTCAGACACTCAAGAACAATCAGAAGGATTAGGATAAATGATTTCCCCGCCAGAGCCGGAAGAGATTGAAGTATCTGTTTTTGGCCGAGGCTATGGAGAAAGTATATTAATACACGCAACCCAAAACAATTGGTTTATAGTAGATTCCTGCATTAACCCTTCTACAGAAAGACCAGCCTCTCTTGAATATTTAGATAAAATAGGCATTGATCCTGCATTAGCCGTTAAACAAATTATAGCGACCCATTGGCATGACGACCATATCAGAGGGCTCGGAGATGTTTATAAGGCTTGTACTTCTGCTGAATTTGTCTGCTCGGTTGCTCTGAACTTCCCGGAATTTATAACTCTTGTGCAAACGTATGAAAACAATATTATGGCAAAAGATACTGGCATTGATGAGTTTAAAACGATTGTTAACGAATTATTACACCGAAAAAAGAAGCCAGTCTTTGCGATGGCGAATACACCTTTGTGGAGAAAAGAAATAAAAGATAACAATGGTAATGAGAAGGAATGTTGTATATATTCACTATCTCCATCTAATCATGCAATTACCGCGGCAATGATTGATATTCAAAGAAATCAAGCAACTAAAAAAGATGCAAAAAAACGAGTCATAGCAACATCGCCGAATCATGCTGCTGTCGTTCTTTGGATTTCAATTGGAGACTTTAATATACTTCTTGGGTCAGATCTCGAAAATACAAGAAATACAGATTCTGGTTGGTCAGCTATAGTAAATTCGACATTGCGACCGCAAGGAAGAGCAAAATATTTCAAAATTCCACATCATGGATCTCAGAATGCACATTCGTTAGAAGTATGGCAACACATGATGGATACAGATCATGTGTCAATTCTAACTCCTTTTCACAAATTATTATTACCTACACGATCCGATGTGGATCGAATATGTTCTCTTTCTGAGAGATCATTTTCTACCTCATCCCTAAAGCAAAAAAAAGTGAAAAGAGATAAATCTGTAGAGAAAATGATAAAAGACACGGTTAAAAATATTCGATTAGCAAATCCTTCATTTGGACAAGTAAGGCAAAGAGTAAGTAGTAATGGAAGCAGTATAGACTTATTCTTGGATGCAACTTCACTTAAACAAATTTACGATTAATTATAGTGAAGTTCCACGCCTATAAGGCGGGGCATCGACGCAAAGGCTGGGGGGTCAAGTCTTGCTTCTTGCAATTTTAAATCAAAATTGATTAAACCGGTATATAGCAAGACCGCTCCATCCGGAATACCGCGAATACTTTCAGATGAGAAGTCCCTTGTCAGATACTGTAGCGATATAACAGTGAAAGATAACAACAAACAAATGCCGGGTTTCAGTAAAACAGAACCTTACAGGGGCTTGAGCTGTGTGCCGGGAAACTCGCTTGCAGAGTTCTCAGGGGGCGACGGAGGCGTGAGCCTCCCGACCTACCCGGTGTGTAGGAAAATAAAGAAAGGATAATGTAATAGTTCAGCCCCTTAAGGGGCAAATATCCGTTGACAAGACAATTATAGCAGAGAAGGAGTAGGGATACTTGATCTAAAAGCTGTGATAGCATCAACGAGGAATTCAAGAGGATTCCTTCTTTGTAGCCAGCATGTGCGAGTAGCGGTTAACAACCGTGAAGTGAGGACAGCGCCGTTATCACTTCTATTTCCAAAACATATTTTACGCCATT
>BDSY01000056.1 GCA_002897895.1 bacterium BMS3Abin06 | reverse complement strand
GATTAGGCCACATAATACAATACCCAAGTGGAATTACACTCTTATGCCAAACAATGCAAACATATTAATCGATTAATTGTTGAGAATTTAGAACCAAAGATTGTAAAGTTATTTTTTCGTGGACCCTAACATGCATTTGGATGATTTGAACATTAAAAAATCATGCAACCTGAAAAAGGCGCCGCTGGTTCGATTTCACAGCACTGTTATGGCCATATTTTTTCAGTTGGGCTGTTAATTGCCTAATCCTACGAAGTTGACCGGCAAATCCCATTTTACGTGACCGGAATTATCTCATTCAAAAGCCGATGAAGTTATTTTAAACGATCTTTTCATTTACGATATAGAAGTTGGTATCCAGAACGCACTGAGAAGACTGGATTCCCGCCCAACAGATCGCGGGAATGACGGCTCAATTGTTGAGTTTATACACAGACACTATATAATAACGAGGGATCTTAGATTTCTCCCTCCCGGTCGAAATGACAATGCAGAGTTGACATGACACTAAGTATAAAGGTTGTATATTTTCAATGAGTTAGAGAAAGCAGGCGGTTTTTTCCCACTGCGGATCAATAATCTTCATTCCTATTGAATTTTTTACTTTATGAGGATGGATTTTGCTCGACCATTTTATTTTGCACTGCAGGTTTAACACTTCTCCTGATGGGGCCTCAAATTTTAAATCAATGGATTCTCCGGGTCTGAAATCGAGAGAGCTCTCTACTGGAAAGGTTATAATATTTGCACCGGTTTCGGAGAGATTATCGATAATTCCATCATAACTTGTAGTGCTGTAAATAATCCTGGCATTATAACCGGCAGTTATTCTCCTGGCATCTCTTTTTTCCATTGCTTTTAAACTTTGCGCCTCTGTGCCTTTGTCACTTTGCTCCTGAGTAGTTATACTAATTATAACAGAATTGGAATTAATTTAAAAAAATTTTCAGACCGTGATTGATGCGTCAAGTATTAATATTCTCAGATCTTGTGACGTTGCCATGAAAAACGCCTTAAAACCATACGCAGTGTTGAGGAAATTGACACTATCATCAAAATAAAACCGGCAACGTGTCGGAATAATTAACACTTTTAAATAAGGGAATTTGATAAATTATTAAAAATCAACAGGTTATGATTTAGCATGCTGTTTGCTTGTGAAAGTACTATGGAATCAGTATTGCAGGCGGGATTTTTCAAATGACTCGTGAAATACAGACAGATGAAAATATCTTAATTCAAGACACAGGCAGGAAAAATCTTTCTGACAGACGTAAGTGCAGCACCCCTATTGTGAGTAGATATACATTACTTGGGGGCCGCAGAAAAACCATAAGAAGAGAGGAAGATAAAAAGAAACATCTTTTTGTGGACTTGTATAGCACAAGGTTGTTGATAGCGGTTTTGCTGCTTTTGTGCCTCAGCTGTGCTGATGCCTATTTAACCCTCGCATTAATAGACAAAGGCAGAGCATCTGAGGCAAACCCGTTTATGGCCTTTTTCTTAACGTATGGCAACTTATATTTTATCGTAACAAAATTTGTTATCACTGCCTCTTCATTGACTATCTTATGTCTGTTCAAAAATGTGCGGATTACACGGATTTGCCTGCCGTGTGCGATAACAGTCTATATTTTAATCATAATTTATGAGGTATTGCTACTGGGCGGTTGTTATTTAAACAAAATCGACTGGGTGGCATTGCAGGCCATTATATTGTGTTAGTGCCTCGTTAACAGCTTGATAAACAGGCTTTATCCCGAAAATATTAACCTCTGAAACCTATTTTTGCTATACTGAAAAATGCCTTTTGATATCTCCATTTTTCAGGAAGCCGTAAAAGCGATTGAGGAAGAAAAGGCGGATACTTTTACTTCACTCATCGGCTCATCGGATGCACTGCTGTTTTCCATGTTATCTTCCCCTTCTCTGCTTCTTTGCCCGTCGGAAGAAAGAGCCAATGAATTACACTCAGATGTATTGTTCTGGTCAAAACTGTGTGGTACAGATCCTCCAGTCGTCATACAACCCGAAGGAAGCCCCGGCAGGTTAAAGAGCATCGCAGATCTTTACACTTCTCACAAGGGGAAGGTCATTGCTTCTGTGGATGCCGCCCTCTCCACCTTATGGCGGAATGAAGAGTTCCCGTTGACAGGTTTATCAAAGGCGGAGTGTGTGGAAAGGGATGAAGTTATCCGCGAGTTATATGCTATGGGGTACCTCAATGTTCCGGTTGTATCGGGGACAGGAGAGATAAGTATCAGGGGCGGTATACTGGACATATTTCCGCCTGACATGGAGTTCCCTGTAAGAGTAGAGTTCTTCGGTGATGAAATTGAGTCCCTGAGGTTTTTTGATGTCGATACCCAGTTGTCGGTTAAAGAGATAGAAGAGATATGGATATGCCCTGTAATAGAGCCGGAAAAGGGGCCGGACCTCATTAATCTTATGCCTGAAAGCAGGCTTATATTGAGTGAGCCGGATGACATCAGACGCCGGCATCCTGAAATTGATGAACTGTTTGAGGGGAAAAAAATAATCTCTTTCAGATCGTTACCGCTTGAAGGTGAAGGATTCAACTGTTCCATAAACAGTCCCGCGGGTCTCGGTCTTTTACGTGATGAGAGGAAGAGCGTTGAGGGCCTTGTTAAACGGGTGAACGAATTAAGAAGGAACGCCTTTATCATGATGGTCTGTTCATCTGAAGGACAGGCGCACAGGCTGAAAGACTTATTTATCGAGCAGAACTCTGATATTACTATTTTAAGCAGTGATAATGTTCTGAAAGAAATACGCGGCACAGCAATTACAATAGGTGAGCTAAGCAGGGGGTTCACTTACCAGGAGACAATTGTACTTGCGGGCGCCGATATTTTCGGCATGCGTCCCGCGTTTAAACCCATCAGGAAGTCCCGGGTATCAAAGCTGATATCTTCTATTGAAGACTTTAAAAAGGGTGACTATCTTGTACATATTGAGCACGGCATCGGCAAATACCTGGGGATTAAAAAAGAGAGAATCGAATGGCATGAAGACGACTTTATTACAATTGAATATCTTGGAGGGGACAAGCTGTTTGTGCCTCTTGAGCGGATTAATTATGTACAGAAATATCATGCGCCTGAAGGCATCACTCCTAAAATAGACAGACTCGGCAGTAAGACATGGCAGAGAACCAGGCAGAAGGTAAAGAACAAGATTAAAGATATGGCCGGGAAGCTCCTGAAGATTTACGCCCGGAGGACTGCTGCATCAGGAAATGCCTTTTCAGCAGACACGGAACTGCACAGGGAGTTTGACGGTTTCTTCCCATATGAAGAAACACCTGATCAATTATCTTCTATCAATGAAATAAAGCGTGACATGGAGCAACCGGTTCCTATGGACAGGCTTTTATGCGGTGATGTCGGGTACGGAAAGACAGAAGTAATTATGCGGGCATGCTTTAAGGCGGTTTATGATTCAAAGCAGGCGGCGGTTCTTGTTCCAACTACAATACTTGCCGAGCAGCATTATGAGACCTTTGTCTCAAGGTTTTCCGCTTTCCCCATAAAGATAGATTTCCTCAGCCGCTTTAAAAGCACGGCTGAACTGAAGCAGACACTTAAGTCTTTAGCAGAAGGGGGTGTGGATATTATAATCGGTACCCACAGGCTTTTAGGTAAAGATGTAAGTTTTTTCAACCTCGGTCTTCTTGTTATTGATGAGGAGCATAAATTCGGTGTAGCGCATAAGGAAAAAATGAAGGCGCTGAAAAGTAATGTTGATATTTTGAGTTTATCCGCAACGCCGATCCCGAGAACCCTCCATATGGCGCTTTCGGGCATCAGGGGAATGAGCACAATTGAGACCCCGCCCGAGGACAGACTTGCCGTAAAAAGTAAAGTTTCCCGTTTCAATCCGACCATAATCAGGGAGGCCCTTCAACACGAGATAGACAGGGGCGGCCAGGCATTTTTCGTTCATAACCGGATACATGATATTTACGAGATCGGCAGTTTTTTGAGTGGACTTGTGCCTGGAGCCAGGATAGGAGTAGCTCACGGACAGATGAATGGCAAAGAGCTTGAGCAGGTCATGCATAAATTCTTTCACAGGGAAATCAATATCCTGGTCTCAACAGCCATTATCGGATCCGGCCTTGATATCCCGTCCGCCAATACAATAATCATAAACAGGGCGGACAGGTTCGGGCTTGCAGATCTGTATCAATTGAGAGGACGTGTGGGACGTTCCAATGTAAGGGCTTATGCATATTTCCTTATCCCCGGGGAAGACATTATTTCGGAGCAGGCCGGGAAAAAACTCCAGGCTATCAAGGAAATGGGCTATCTCGGTGCGGGTTTCAGGCTCGCATTAAAAGACCTCGAAATCAGGGGCGCCGGCAATCTGCTCGGTGCGGAACAGTCGGGACACATAGGGGCTGTCGGCTTTGACATGTACATGGAAATGCTTGAATCAGCGGTGTCCGAATTAAAGGGAGAAAAAAGAGTTCCGGAAATCGAATCTTCAATCGAGCTTAAAGTAACGGCCATAATCTCTGAAGAATATATTGAAGACCCTGACATCAGAATGAGTATTTACAGGAAAGTTGCATCTGCAAAGGAGATTGAATCCCTGAAAAAGATCCTTGATGAGCTAAAAGACAGATTCGGCCCGTTGCCGGAAGAGACTAAGAGGCTTATCGAAATAATGGAGATTAAAATTATGGCGATGAAGCTCTTTATAACCAAAATCGAAAATATAGACGGCAGGATTAGAATCCTGTTTGCAACCGGGACACCTGTCAGCTCGGAAAAAATATTTTCCCTTTACAACACGAGAAAAGGATATCTCAAATTCCTGCCCGAAGGCGGCATTGAGCTGGATATGAGGGGCAAGAAATGGGAAACGGTTTTCTGGGAGTTGAAAGAGGTTATGAAGGAGCTCGGCGTGCATAACAATGCCTAAAAAGGTTTACGAGTTTTGCTGATAATTAGAGTCTGTCCATATTTATTTTTGTCATGCCCGAAGTCTTTAATCGGGCATCCAGAACTTATTGAAAAAAATGGATTCCGGCTTAAAGACTGCCGGAATGACAGACCGACACATTGAGTTTATACACAAACACTAATTAATCTGAATATGTTTTTTTAAGTGATTAACCTGATACCTTTCATATAATCATAGAAACCAAGAGCAACATTATTAATAACAAAGACGCTGTAAGTTGTTACTAATATGAATAGTAAAAAACTTACGGTACAGAACTTTATTACTGTTGAATACATTGTCAACCTCCTAAATTTGGAATATATGCGCAATAATGCAAATATAATGCCAAATGGTAACCCCTTGATTTTACAATAAATCGTGTTTTAACCTTGTGTGCATTGCACAATTTCATTGTCACACATGTGTGTCATGCCGCAATTATTCAGAATATCGGTTACTATGAATATCACCCGTGCTACTCGCATGCGAATTTCTTTTTCGGGTATTTTTTCAGCAATTCACGGTGAACTTGTAAGGCCTTGAGATTGCTTCGCTTCACTCGCAATGACAAGAAAGGTTTTCGTAATGTCATTGCGAGGAGCGTAAGCTACGAAGCAATCTTGCATCGATTTTCACCGTGAATTGCTGGTATTTTTTCCATATTCTTGACACAAGCTTCTTGATGATGTTAAATTTTGTGTTTAGTCACACATTTTATCAGCGTCTCATTTAATATTCAGGCAAGAGATAAGAAAATCAAGGATTTCCCGAAAAATATTTAGTGGCTGAGGCATTATAAATCATAAATTTCAGAATATATCATTATGGCGACTGATTATAAAAATTCTTTAAATCTCCCGAAGACAGCGTTTCCCATGAAAGCTAACCTGGCCCGGAAAGAGACAGAACTGCTTGAGTTCTGGGAGAAGAATAAGATTTATCAAAAAATGCAGCAGAAAGATAAAACAAAGAGCTATATTCTGCATGACGGGCCGCCGTATGCAAACGGCCATATCCACCTGGGACATACCTTGAACAAAGTCCTGAAGGACATGATCGTCAAATTCAAGACAATGAAGGGGTTTTATGCCCCTTATATACCCGGCTGGGATTGTCACGGCCTGCCCATAGAGCATCAGGTAGATAAAAAGCTGGGCTCCAAAAAGGCAAGCACGCCAATTCTTGAAAAAAGAAGGCTTTGCAGGGAGTATGCGTCGGGATTTGTTGATATTCAGAGAGATGAATTTAAGAGGCTCGGCGTCTTTGGCGACTGGGAAAATCCTTATATTACAATGGATTATGCTTATGAGGCATCGATCGTCAGAGAGTTTAACAAGTTTGTCCGGAAGGGATCTGTATATAAAGGGAAAAAGCCTGTTCACTGGTGTCCCACCTGTATTACAGCTCTTGCTGAAGCCGAGGTGGAGTATGCTGACAAGGAATCTCCATCAATATATGTGAAGTTTAAGGTAATTAATCCCCAGGGTAAATTCACGCCGGATCCGGATAAGGGAACATATTTCGTTATCTGGACGACCACGCCCTGGACAATTCCGGCAAATATGGCCCTGACCTTACATCCTGATTTTAAATATTGCTTTGTTAAAACACCGGAAGGCGAACTCATAATTGCCCGGGACTTAGTCAAAGACTGCATGGAAAAAATCGGATACAGAGAAGATGAGTATTCTGTCAGCGAAGGTGCGCGGGCCGGCAAAGAACTTGAAGGGATTCCCTGCAAACATCCGTGGGTCGACCGGGAAGTCAAAACCATAGTTGGCGAGCATGTGACTCTGGAGCAGGGCACCGGGGTAGTTCATACTGCGCCGGGCCATGGTGAAGAAGATTTTGAAATAGGTTTAAGATATGGGCTGGATGTATATGCTCCTGTTGATGCGAGGGGACGTTTTACTGAAGACGTTGACGAATTCGCCGGCCAGAACGTATTCAAGGCAAACCAGGAAATAATCAATAAAATCAAAGAAATGGGCGCTCTGCTTGGCCCTCCGCAGAATATCACCCATTCCTATCCTCACTGCTGGAGGTGTAAGAGGCCTGTCATCTTCAGGGCAACGGAGCAGTGGTTCATTTCTATGGAAAAAAATCAGTTGAGACAGGCTGCCCTTGAAGAAATCAAAAAAACCAGATGGATTCCGGGGTGGGGCATGGAACGAATTTATGGAATGGTTGAAAACAGGCCGGACTGGTGTATTTCCAGGCAGAGGTCATGGGGAGTACCGATCACTTTAATTCAGTGTCAGAAATGCAAGGAATTTATATATGACATGGCAGTAATGGATATTATTGAAGAGGAGGTCGAAAAGGCCGGTGCAGACGTCTGGTTTGAGAAGTCTGCGGATGAGTTAGTACCTCCCGGATATAAGTGTCCCAGGTGTAAATCCGAAGAATTCTCAAAAGAGACCGACATACTTGATGTCTGGTTTGATTCCGGTGTAAGCCATGCAGCAGTCATAGAGGCTGACCCCAGGCTCTTCAGCCCAGCCGACCTTTATCTTGAAGGCAGTGACCAGCACAGGGGATGGTTTCAGAGCTCCCTCCTTACATCAGTCGGTACGAGGAACAGGTCTCCATACAGGGCTGTGCTTACTCATGGATTTGTAGTTGACGGAAAGGGCAAAAAAATGTCCAAATCCCTGGGTAATGTCATTGCACCACAGGAGATTACAAACAGGCAGGGCGCTGAGATTCTCAGGCTCTGGAGCTCATCTGCTGATTACAGGGAGGATATGAGAATCTCCAATGAGATCATTGCCCGTCTTGTTGAAGCATACAGAAAAATAAGGAATACGTCCAGATTCATGCTGGGGAATATATATGATCTTGATACATCAAAGGCTGAGCTGAGCAATATTGACAAAGAGGATTTGACGGAAATTGACAGACTCGCACTCAGCATGCTCCAGAGTCTTGTCAAAAAAGTTAATAATGCGTATGAGAGTTTTGCATTTTATGAAGTATATCACGCTGTTTATAAGTTCTGCGTTGTTGACATGAGCTCCTTTTATCTTGACATATTAAAAGACAGGCTTTATACGTACAGAGCTGATTCAAAAGAAAGAAGAGCTGCCCAGGTAGTTTTATATAACATATTGAAATCATTGACAAAACTGGTAGCGCCTATCCTCTCCTTTACAGCAGAAGAGATATGGAGCCATATCCCCGGTGAAAAGGAAGAGAGTGTTTTCCTTGCTGATTTTCCGGCAGTTAACCCCGAATTTATTGATGAAGAACTTGAAAAGAAATGGGAGCGTTTGTGGAAAATTCGGGATGAAGTTAACAAGGCATTAGAGATAAAGCGGCAGGAGAAATTTATAGGTAATGCCCTTGAGGCAAAAGTAACGCTGTATGCAGGAGAGGCAACATATAAGATTCTTGAAGATCACAGGGCATTTCTTCCAACACTCTTTATTGTCTCCTCTGTTGGGATTGAAAAAATCTCGGACGCGGCTGAAGGCGCATACAGCAGCACGGATTATGAAGAGCTGGCTATTTTCATAGAAAGGGCTGAGGGTGAAAAATGCCAGAGATGCTGGAACTGGAGTCTGAGTGTCGGAGAGTATAAAGACCACCCGGAATTATGCAAGAGATGCTGCGAAGCAGTAACAACATGAATAAAGGAATACTCGCGGCTATAATATCTTCCATGGTAGTATTTCTCGACTATCTGACCAAAAGTATTATTGTTGCAAGGGTTTCACAATTTGAGAGCATCAAGATTTTGCCTTTTTTGCAAATAGTTCATGTAGAAAACGAGGGCGCTGCTTTCGGTCTTTTTCGTGCCCTTGGAAACAATGTCTTTATAATTATTTCATTTATTGCTATTTTTGTTATAATCATATATCTGCTAAAGCTCAGAAAAGGGCTTGAATTTTTTTCGCTTTCCCTTATTTTAGGAGGTGCAGCCGGCAATCTGATTGGCAGGATCAAAGTAGGCAAAGTCATTGATTACATTGATATTTATGCGGGAAAATGGCACTGGCCGGCGTTTAATATAGCGGATTCCGCTCTGACGATCGGGATAATACTTTTTCTCTGGAGTAATTTGAGATGCAGAAAAAACATGTAATAGTTCACCTGCAGGAAAATGTTTATCAAGAATTCAGGAGTCAAATGATACCCGCTGAACTTTTACAAGAATTTTAGTTAGTTGATATTAAACCATAAAAATCAAGCAGCGTGGAGACATGAGGAACAATGGAGAAGACTTTGAAAGATAAGTCCGCCGCAGGCAAGGCACGAAATAAGTCGGGGATCGGAAACTTTATAAAAAGAAAAACCGACAAAATCAGACAGCAGCAGTTTACTTGCCCGTTTTGCAGAGAAATTGTTACCGGGCTATCTGCAATGGGAACACATCTCAAACAACATTGCACGTGATAGCATCTCAAAGGTCAACCGTTGGTTGATCAAGCCTTTTGTAAACCATTATATCAGGAAAACTTGCAGCATGTATTGTTATGATTTAACGCCTATAGGCAGATAAGCTTTTGGATTTAAAGTAAAATCCGCTAATTCTCCTTTTTTGAAGTAATAATAACCGGCAGAGGCTATCATTGCAGCATTATCAGTGCAGAGGTTCAGCGAGGGAAGAAAAAGCTCGATTCCTTCGGACATTGCCTTTTCTTTCATGCTGCTTCTTAAAGCACTGTTTGCAGACACACCGCCGGACAGTACAACTCTGTTAATCCCTTCTGCTCCCACAGCCGCTACTATTTTATCAATCAGCGCCCCTACAACGGCAGATTGAAAACTTGCGGCAATATCTTCTTTTTTTGATTCCGGATGCTTTTTTACATAATTCAAAACAGATGTCTTTAATCCGCTGAAACTAAAATCAAGGCTGCCCTTCAGATTTGCTTTCGGGAAAGCAATTGAATGCGGATCTCCCTTTGCCGATATAGCATCTATAATCGGCCCCCCCGGATAGCTGAATCCAAGCAGTTTTGCCACCTTGTCGTATGCCTCACCGGCTGCATCATCCCTTGTTCTCCCTAATTCCGTGTATAAGCCGAAATCGTCTACCCTGTATAAGCTTGTATGTCCTCCTGATACAACCAGGGCGACAAATGGAAACAGGGGATTTGCCTCAAGAAATATTGAATGTATGTGGCCTTCAAGGTGATTTACCGCGACCATGGGGGTGCTGTTTACAAGTGAGAGTGATTTGGCAAAGCAAACCCCTACGAGCAGAGAACCGATAAGCCCCGGTCCGCTCGTAACCGCAATAGCGGAAATATCTCTGAAATTTACTTCAGCCCTTTTTATTGCTTCATTGACCACAGGCCATATCAGTTCGATATGTCTCCTGGAGGCGAGTTCCGGGACTATTCCTCCGTATTTCTCATGGATATCATCCTGATTTGAGACTACATTGGAAATAATTCTTCTGCCATCCTCAACAACGGCTGCTGCAGTATCATCGCAGGATGTGTCTATTCCTAGTATTAACATTTTTCCAACACTTGTATTGCCCTTAAAATTTATATGAAATGTAGCATAACCGCTGGAAAATAGTCAATTTTTCAGATTAGCGCTGTTAACGTTCCACGTGGAACAATAATGATAACAAAATAACTTGTCAAGATGTTATAAACATCTGTGAATATCTTAAATAAACCATCACGGTTTGCGATTTCTCAAGGCATTATTGTAGCTGTTTGAAGGGTGCAGTTGTCAGGGTGCAGGGTGCAGAAAGAATATATCCGTGGTTTTTTAGATGTTTTGATTGGATGTAACCGTTCACAGGGGGCGGTTATCAGTTTTCCCCTCTTGAGAGGGGATTAAGGGGTGTGTGTCTTTATCCAGTCTGATCTCTTTCATGTTTTGCGTTGCAAACACACCCCTGCACCCCTCTCAAGAGGGGATTTTAGTCTTTCCATTGCGGTATTTGTAACCGGCAAACGTAAACAAACATAACCCGTGAACGGTTACGATTTGATTAAACCAACCACCATGGCTGACAGTTCTCTGGTTTCTCTAATCCACTGCTTTCCGGTTTCAGAGTATATGCAGCCTGTTTTATTCTGCACCCTGACAACTGCACCCTGTGAATAACTCTTACTCCCTGCCCAATTCAAATTTGCAATGCAAAAACTATATCACATTAACAATCCGTTCAGTTATAATATAATCTGCTTATCGTGGCAAGTATGAAAAAAAAATTCAGATCAGCAGCTATTAATCAAATGTCATCCCTCATACCTCTGCTCATACTCATCTCATGCCTCTTTCCGGTATTTTCAGGATGTACAGAGCAGGAAACGCCCAAAAAGGTAAGTCTTTTCAAGAGAGCGGGTGAAGTTCCGGAGGTAACTGAATCTCTTCAACCCCATACCCTCTGGTTCGGATTCGACCTCAGGCTCGGCCCGAAAGAAGAGGTGAGAATTTATACCCCCTTTCTTAAATACCTTGAAAAGTCGACCGGAAAACGTTTCCGCATCAAATTTACGGAAAAGTATGAGGATACAGTAGAAAATCTCGGCAGGGGAATCACGCATTTTGCAGCACTCGGAACCCTTAATTATGTAATAGGCGCAAACAAATACGGCATCAAGTATCTTGCCAGCGGCGTAAATAAAGAAGGGGATCCGAGGTATTACTCCATGATTATTGTAAAACCGGACAGCCCGATTCAGGATGTAAGAGATATTAAAGGAAAATGTTTTGCCTTTGGATCAAAAATGTCGACACAGGGGCATCTTATACCGAGAAAAATGCTTGAGGATGCAGGAATTACTCTTGAGGATCTGAGCAGTTATATCTATACAGGCTCGCATATTAATGTTGCAATGGCTGTTTTAAACGGGGAGTGCGATGCGGGCGGCATCCAGGATATACTCGCAAACCGGCTTGTCTCGAAAGGCAAGATCAGGATCATCAAGATATCAGAGCCTTACCCGACCAGTCTTATTGCCTACAACAGCGCCGTGGACAGCAGGATTGTCGAGGCCGTCAGGTCCGCCCTTCTGGCCTTTGAGCCCACGGGGAAGCATAAAGAACTCCTTTTTGACTGGGATAAGACCGAAATGCCTCTCGGTTTCACCGAAATCAACGAGCTTGAGCTTGATAAGGTAATGTCCCTTGCTGAAAGGTACGGGATTATGAAAAAATGAAGCCACTGATTAACACGGATATGCGCAGATTTAATTAAAATAATAAGTAATAGTTCACCTATAGGAAAATGTTTAACGAGAATTCAGAAGCCAGGAGTCAGGAGTCAGAATGAAAAGAAAAAAAGCTAAACAGTTTCAAGATTTGATAGTATGCCTAAAAGCTCATCAATTAAAAGAAATAAGTAAATTGTTAGAGACATATTCCAAAGCAATTCTGGATTCTGGCTACTGACTCCTGACTTCTTCACCGGGTATCTTAGATACCCGGTGAACTATTACAATAATAACAGTGTGGGCGCCTCGCCTGACCTGTTTGAAAAAGGAAAAAATATCAGCGCTAATCAGTGTAAATCCGTGGCCGGGCAATTAGAATGAAATTAAGGACAAAGATAACTCTCCTTACAACGGCAATTGCCGTCAGTGTAGTATTTTTTACTCTTCTTCCGATAAGGGCGGTTGTTATTAATGCCTTCAGAGGGGAACTTGAAAAAAAAGCAGTCTCCATTGCCGGCAACCTCTCCGACAGGATAGCGAACCATATTCTCTTAAAAGACTATTTCCAGACGGCAAAGGCGCTCAAAGAGGTTCTGGATAAAGAAAAGGACCTGGAATATATATTTGTTACAAACGAAGAGGGCAAAGTATTTGCCCACACTTTTAATAAAGGGACTCCGCCGGACATTCTCACATGGAACCCTCTTTATAATAAGGCTATAAACATCCAGCTTCTTGATACGGAAAAAGGCTATATAAGGGATGTCGGCATGAATGTATTTCAGGGCACAAAGTCGGAGCTACATTTAGGCATCAGGGAAGACAGCCTGAGCCGGACGCTTGCTAAAATGAGATATTTAACCATACCTGTTATAATGGCCGTGATACTTTTAGCTGTTATCGCCTCATTTATTCTCAGCCGCTTGATTACAAACCCCCTGAAGAAGTTTGTAGAATTTACCAAGGTGCTCGGACAGGGGGAATTCGGCGTGAAAGTGGACGTGCCGTACGGTGATGAAATAGGGTACCTTGCGCGCAACTTTAATACCTTATCCATGCAGCTGAAGTCTGCAAAGGAAAAGATGGAAGAAGCTTATACCTATACACATCTGCTGCAGGCTGAAAAACTTTCCTCCATAGGGCAGATTTCCGCAGGACTTGCGCACGAGCTGAAGAACCCCATGACTACACTGAAGATGATGTTTCAGGCATTTAAGGAACAACCTGATATGACCAAAGAAGATGCCGAAGTTATCAACAATGAGATAGAGAAAATCGATCAAATACTTACAAACTTTCTGGGATTTGTAAAACAGAAAGGCTTTCATTTCTCCAGGGTTGATTTAAATGCCCTTATAGACCGCGTATTATCTGTTGCCACCTTTGACATTGGGAGTTCCGGCATAGTAGTGCAAAAAGATCTCTTAGATGCACTCCCTGTTGTTAAAGCGGACAGGGCGCTTCTTGAACAGGTATTCCTGAATCTCGTGCTCAACGCGGTACAGGCAATGCCCGGTGGAGGTGAAATGCGGATATCCGGGAAGTCGGATGACAGATTTGCAGAGGTAATGATCTGGGATAAAGGGGTAGGTATTCCATCAGGTATTCGTTCAAAGATCTTTGATCCTTTTTTTACGACAAAAGATGAGGGGACAGGGTTAGGGTTATCAATAGCATATAATATAATAAAATCTCACGGCGGGAATTTGTTCTTTAACAGCAACGAAGGCGCTGGAACAGTATTTACCGTAAGATTGCCGAAAGAGGTTGAAGATGGATAAAATCCTTGTTGTAGATGACGAAAAAGGAGTCTGCTATTCATTCAGAAAGATTCTCGGCAGGCGCGGCTACGATGTTATAACCGCAAATAATGGATTGGAAGCCATTGAAAAAGCCGGCAGAGAAAATCCCTGTCTCGTTATCATGGATGTCACAATGCCGAAAATGGACGGCCTTGAAACCCTCCGGAAACTGAAATCACTTTATCCGGGTCTTACGATTATAATGATGACTGCCTTCAGTACCTCTGAAAGGGCAATAACGGCAATGAAGCACGGGGCATACGATTATCTGACAAAACCCTTTGACAATACCCGGTTAATATCCCTTGTGGAAAAGGCCATAATGGATAAAAAAATCTCTACGCCTGTAACCTTTGACGAAACAGAGAATGAACAGGGAGACAGGATTATCGGCAAAAGCCCTCTTTTGCTTGATATATACAAAAAAGTCGGGCAGGTTGCCGGACGCGATGTGACAGTGCTTTTGCGGGGAGAGACCGGAACAGGCAAAGAACTGATTGCGAGGGCTATTTATCATCACAGCAAACGGGTTAATAAACCTTTCCTTCCCGTCAACTGTGCAGCCATCCCCGAGGCATTGCTTGAGAGTGAACTGTTCGGGTATGAAAAAGGCGCTTTTACCGGCGCTGATAACAGGAAAATAGGTAAATTTGAACAATGCGATACAGGCACAATGTTTCTCGATGAGATAGGGGACATGCCGCTCTCTCTTCAGGCAAAGTGGTTGAGAGTGCTTCAGGACGGATATTTCCAGCGGATTGGAGGAAAAGATTCAATAAAAAGCGATGTAAGAATAATAGCAGCTACCAATAAGAATCTTGAGGAATTGCGTGATAACGGAAAGTTCAGAGATGACCTTTACTGGCGATTAAACGTTGTCAGCATAGTTATTCCTCCCCTGAGAGAGAGAAGAGAGGATATAGCCGACTTAGTTAAATATTTCATCCGTAGATTCAACAGGGAATTTGAAAAGGATGTAAAAGCCGCCTCACATGAGTTAATTGAAGAGTTTGAAAATTATTACTGGCCGGGAAATGTGAGGGAGCTTCAAAGTATTATCCAGCGGGGTATGGTCTTATGCCAGTCGGATTTTCTCTCCTCTGATGACTGTGAATGGCCGGCACAGACAGGTCCTGCAGAGGCTAAAACAAAAGACATTGAAACAATACTTTCTGATGCGGCAAATGAGCTGCTGCAAAGAGGCGGCGCAAATATCTATAAAGAAGCCGTCTCCATGTTTGAGCGATTTTTGATAAAAAAAGCCCTGGAAATCAATAAAGAGAATCAGGCCCTGACAGCGAGGATGCTCGGTATATCAAGAAACACCCTCAAGGCTAAGCTTGACAAAAACTGAGACATTATATGGTCAAAATATTCACAAGTGATCAGTTTTTGACCACTTACATTCCTGTCTCGAATCAATATTTCTATTTAAATCAAGGAGAAAGAGGCTGGCATAAATCTTGCTTATGCTATAATCATTTCGAGCCTGGATTGCAAAGATCAATCAAAAATATTTTCATAGTTTGACTGCTCTCTTAAAAAAAGCAAACAAATTATAATAAGGTCCCAGATGTAAAAGGCTTTGTAAAAGCCTTAATTTCAAACAACCAAAAGGAAGGAGATGCAAAGTATGAAAAGAAGTAGCCTGATAGTACTTGTAGCACTGTTGTTCCTGGTGGGCTCTGTCTCATCGGCAGTAGCAAAAAAATCCATTTATGACAACGTCAAGAAAAGAGGGAAGATCAGGATTGGCTCCGGGAACACTGTACCCCCCGTTAATTACATTGATAAAAACGGTAACTGGACAGGTTTCGATCTTGACCTCGGAGAAGCCATGGCCGAGAGAATCGGCGAGATGATGGGCAAGAAGCTTGAGATTGACAGAGTCGTTGTCAATAACAAGACGAGGATAGCGTTTCTCGCAAACAGAAGGATTGATATCACGATCTCAAGTATGAGTCACACCAGAAGCCGTGACGAGCAGGTCGACTATGCAGAGCCTCCATATCTCTGGTCAGGCAAAATCTTCTATGCGAAAAAAGGGAGATTCAAAAGCCCGATAGATATCTGCGGCAAGAGGATGGCTGTTACGCAGGGCTCAAACGCTTATCTTGCCGGACAGGATTACCTGAAGGAGCTCGGCTGCAACAAAAAATTCCGGATCAGTTCATTTCAGACAAACGCTGAATGTTTTCTGGCCCTGAAGCAGGGTAAAGTGGATGCATACATCCAGGATACCCCGATCATAGCCGGTGTTGCGGGAGCAGCAGGTGTTAATTACGAGCCTGTCGGCCCTATCTTCAGCCCCGGACTTTACGGCATGGGAGTTCCGGCAAACGACAGTAAATGGCGGGATACCGTAAGTTTCGCGCTTCAGGATTTAATAGCGAACGGGACTTACGAAAAGATCTACCTGAAATGGTTTGGTCCTGACGGCATAGCCCCACTACCGATCAATGCAAGACCAAGACTTCCGGAAGACCTTTTCGGTGACCGGAATCAATTCGTCTGGCCTAGGTAAAGGATCATATTCGTTTGGGGATACCCTGTGCGGTATCCCCGAACTTCCAATGCCTTTCCGTATAATTTAAATTTTTTTTGCAGAGTAGATGCGGGGCCTATTTATAGAGATGTAAGGATATTTTTTTGCGGTTTCATATTTGCCCATGTGCGCAAATATGCTGTTTTAATTGAGGGAGATTTTAAAATGAATGCTTTCGATAAAAAATTGTTATCAACCCGGGCTTATCCTTTAAGAGCAAAGGATATTTCTGCTATTCAGGTAAATATGGGATACAAATGTAACCTCAGATGTACACATTGTCATATTGATGCTTCTCCTGACAGAACGGAAATGATGTTATCATCAACAGTTGATAAAATAATTGATATCCTGCAAAAACAGGCTGAAATAACTTCTCTTGACATCACCGGGGGATCACCTGAATATAATCCGGACTTTAATCGTCTTGTAAAATCAGCCTCTGCTATGGGGAAAAAAGTTATGGTCAGATCAAATCTGGCCATATATACTGAAGAAGGGATGGAAGACATTCCTTCATTTCTTGCAGACAACAAGGTAAAAATTATCGCCTCCCTGCCCTGTTACACCGAGGAAGGTGTGGATGGACAGCGGGGGAAAGGCACATATAAAAAAGTTATCCTCGTATTAAAACATCTGAATAAATTAGGATACGGGCAGGGAAATTCAGACCTTGAAATTGACATTATGTTCAACCCGGGAAAAGAAGGTATTGCCCCTGACCAGCAGATGCTGGAAAATGCTTACAAGGAAAAACTGAAAGAGATGCACGGCATAACCTTTAATAATCTCATTGCGCTGAGCAACATGCCGATCGGAAGGTTCGGGAAATCCATATCCGGGGAGGAGAGAACAGAATACTTACTCCGGCTTGAGGAAAAATATAATCCGCAAACAGTTGAAAACCTCATGTGCAGGCATTTGATAAGCGTTTCCCCGGACGGAAAGATTTATGACTGTGACTTCTGGCAGGTACTCAACCTGCCTGTTAAAAACGGCAGTTCAAGGATTGAAGATTTCGACTACAGTAATTTAAAAAACAGGGAAATTGTGACAAACCCGTTCTGCTTTATGTGTACTGCCGGAGCAGGAGCAAGCTGCAGCGGGGCATTGGCATAAGTATCTTCACTGCAGACCGGACCATGACAGAAGAAGCAAAAAGATATGCCTGAACATAAAAAATACATATTTACCACAGGGGACAGCAGCGCCGATGTAATCAGTATGATTCCCGTCAGACACAGAAAGAAACATGAAAAAAAAACCTGTTAAAAAAAGAGCTGATCGAGGTATTTCAGAAATTCGGTTATCTTGAAGAAGAAAAGGATTATGAAGTAAGAATTAAAACCACTTCAGGCAATATAGCATGGATTAACATCAACAGTATAGAAACAATTAAATAGAGTCTGTTTATAAACTCAATTTATCTGTCTGTCATTCCGGTGCTCCCTAGGCCGGAATCCAGTCTTTTCAATAAGTTCTGGATGCCCGACTAAAAACTTCGGGCATGACAAAAATAAAAGAAGACAATTTATAAACAGACTTAAATAACTAAGGTTACTTTAACCCTGCAACTCCGTTGGATGGTTTAAACTTACTAAACGGTGTTTGCATACAGGTTATTAAAGCCCGGTTGATTAACGCATCGTGTTAATTAAGCGGGCTTTTTTGTGTTGAGCAGGGAGCAAAGGAATTAATGTCTGAATTCAGCAAAGACGTATTCACATCCGGTGAAGACAACGGTGAGCGGCAGGCCGATAATATGACTATCGGGGATAGCATGACGGATGCGGCAAAGAAAGAATTAAAAAAAGAATTGATGGGAGTGTTTAGAAAATTCGGTTATCTCGGAGAAAAAAAAGACTATGAGGTAAGAATTAAACTTACTTCAGGCAATATAGCATGGATCAACATCAGGGGTATAGAAACGATTAAATGATTATAAATATCCGACTGTTGATTTAACCCTGTATATTGCATTAAAGCTGGAAAATCTCTGCCATGAAAGGAGGTGAAATAACGAAACACTAAACTGCATGTGTCCGCATGCTGCCTTACCAGTGCAAAAAAATACCCCGGTTGCAAGGGAACTTAACGGGAACCACATGCAACGGGGAAAGCATTAAGCGTTAAATTTTTTTTAACACTTAAGCGGCTCTGTCCTTCTTATAACACAGCCGGCAAGGAGAGTCAACTATCTATTTGCGGTTGCAATTAACTCGAAACTCAAAGGAGAAAAAATAAATGAAAAAATTATTATTATCCATAATCATCAGCATGGTGGCAATTGCCTTTGCAATACCTGCCTCGGCAATGATTTACTTTGAGCCGACTCCGGATCTGGGAATAGACTTTTATGCTTCTATAGGTCTTGCTACTGAATATGACATAACGAATTATTCCGATTACCAGAAAAACGCAGCCCCGACCCTGAAGGATACCTCTGTGCTTGACTTCTATCATAGCAGTGTATTCGGCATGTCTGCAAAATCCGGCAAATTGTATGTTAAGTGGGAAGTTGGCTTTGAAAATTATGAAGATTATGCCTTATCTATATACAGCAGGCACCTTTACGGCGCTTATGCGTTCAGCGACGATCTTAAACTGACCATCGGTCAAACATTTAATCCGTCATTCTGGTACACGTACTCGTCCGCAAGAAGCGGCTATGCCGGCATGGGCCACGGAGCAATGTTCGACCAGCGCACACCGCAGATAAGACTCGATATCGGCCCTGCATATCTCATTGCTGAAAAAACCTGGACACGATCCGGGATACCGGGACTCGATAACGAATCTACCGAGGTAAAACTTCCCAAGCTATATGTGGGGTTTGATAAGAAGATCGCCAAACATGCCGTAGGTGCGGGTATCACATATAACACTTACAATGTAACCGATAAGACAACCGCCAGCATGAATCTCGATGAGAAGAGCTTGGCTGCATGGGCTACCTTTGTGCATGGACTGGTACAGGTAACCGATGATATCTCCCTGAAATCCCAGGTCTACTACGCCCAGAATGCTCCGCAACTGGGAATCTCGTCGATCGAAGAAGAAGCGGATGCATTAGTCAACTCTGCCGGGAATGGATTCGATAATACAAAAACAATTGCCGGTTTTTTATCTGCGCAAGCCGACATGGGCAAGGTCAAACCTTTTGCGGGCTGGGGATATGCAAGTCATGACAACAGTCAATATGATAAAAAGGATTCGTCAATGGAATATTATGTCGGTGCTGTAATCGACGTATGGGAGCATAAGTATTCAAATGCAACAGTAGTGCCCGAGATTCATGTATGGGATCGTTTGAAGGACAGGAACGGTAACGAAGAAGAGACCCTTATGACTGTAGGCGCAAGGTGGTATGTAAGCTTCTAAAGGATACATAAACAGGGCATTCGAAATTGCATGTGGGGACTTATACGAGAAACAGAGGGTTGAGCGCTTCTTTAATAAGTCTCCATATGCAAAGTCTTTTCAATGAGATGGAGCATACCGCATGAAAGGACAGGTGGAGATGTGATGAAAGAAGAAAAACAAAAACCGACATTGGGTGCGATACTGCAATTGTCGGGAGTGGATCTCATACATCCCGGCGGTTTCGACATCACAAAAAGGATAGGCGAAATCGTGGATATGAAAGGGAAGACGATACTGGATGTAGCCTGTGGAAGCGGCACTCTGCCGTGTTACTATGCCGGGAATTTTGGAGCAAAGGTGGTTGGAGTAGATTTAGATCCGGGGATGATAAAATCCTCAATTGAAAAAGCAAAAAAGGAAGGGGTCGAAGACCTGACGGAATTCAGAGTGGCCGACGCGCTCGCATTGCCCTTTGAAGATAATTCATTTGATGCGGCGATAAGTGAGTGTGCCGTAACCTTAACTTCGGATCATCAAAAATGCCTGGATGAAATGGCAAGGGTGACAAAACCGGGCGGCAATGTTGTCATACATGAAAACACCTGGTTAAAAGAAATATCGGAAGCGGAAAAAGCGGAAAAAGCTGGAAAACTCGGCGGAGCCCCGCACACACTGTCCGAGTGGAAGGGGATGATGGAAAAAGCAGGGCTGACGGGTCTCCGGACTGAAGATTGGTCCGGGTTGGAAAACGTATACAAGATAAGACACGACAGGAAAATGAGAAACCTGGATGACATCTTCAGCCTCCGGGAAAAAATGTTCATTGTTTTCCCCAAGATGATATCTATGTATGGACTGAAAGGCATCTCCTATTACAAATCCGCGCAAAAGACAAATCCACTCCATTTTTATGTTGACGGAACCCTTGGATATTTCCTTATAAGAGGTGAAAAGTCTTTATGAACCGTAACCACATACATACTTAAAACTAAAAGGAGGTTTAGGACATGAATATTTTTGATCAAAAGCTGAAGGCAAAAGGACATTGGCCGCTCAAGGCAAAAAAGATTAGCATTCTTACTGTGAATATGGGATATAAATGCGACATGGGATGTCCTTATTGTTATGCAGACCTGCTGGCGGACAGAACAGAAGAAATGTCTTTAAGCACAGTAAACAAGGTTCTGAATATCTTAAAGAAAAACAGTGCGATTAAGACTCTATATATTTTAGGCGGCGCTCCCGAGCTGAACCCTCACATTAAATATTTGTTAAAGTCAGCGGCCGACATGGGCAGAGAGGTGATGCTAAATTCAAATCTGGCGGCATATTCCAGGCCGGGCATGGGAGACTTTCCCGCGTTTCTTGCAGAAAACAAAATAAAAATACTCTCTTACCTTTCCTGTTACACAGAACCCCGTTATACGGATACAGAGGCAGGTTACACAGAGGAAGGTCTGGATAAACAGAGGGGGCTGGGGACATACAGGAAGATCATATCCGCCTTAGGGAAACTGAATGAAGCCGGCTACGGGAAAGAAGGAGCCGCTCTTACATTAGATATTGTGTTTCACCCTGCGAGCGCATCCGAAGAGATTTGCATAGAGACAATAGAAAAGAATTACCGAAACAGATTAAAGGAAATGCACGCTGTAACCTTCAGTCATTTGCTTGCCATGAACACATTTCCCACAGGCCTGCTGAAAAAAACAATCTCTGAAGACGAGATAAAAACATATACGAAAGCGCTCGAGGGAAAATTCAATCCGTGCCTGGTTGAGGACCTGATGTGCAGACATTCGATCAGCGTTGCCCATGATGAGAAATTATATCACTGTGATTACTGGCAATTGCTTGGCTCGGCCGTAAATAACGGAAATGCAAGTATCGGAAGAATAGACGGTTTTGATTGTGAGATGCCGGGCAATAGAGAAATTGCGACATCGCCGTTATTCTGTTTCTTATGCACGGCAGGTGCGGGATGCAGTGATATTGAGCATGGAGAGAGCAAAATAGATGCAGGGTGCACTGACACGAAGGGAAGCGCTGATCAGAAAAAGGATGAGAAATGTTGCAGTCATTAAGAAGTAAACAGAAGCCAAATAAAAATTATTCAGGGAGGATAATGTGAGTAAAACAGTAAAATTTATTTTCTGCGTAATTATCGCCGTAGTACTCGTTTCAGCGGTGTATGTATTTTCAATGAGTAAAAAGCCGGTTATAAAAGACACATTCAAAATAGGAATGATCGCTCCGCTTACGGGGGATGCCGGTTTTGTAGGCGTGGGAATGAAGAATGCGCTGTTAATGGCTATGGAGCAGTGGGGGGATGGTAAATATAATTACGAGTTTATCTTTGAAGACGACCAACTTGATCCGAAAATAAGCGCAAGCGCAGCCCAGAAACTCATTAACGTTGATAAAGTAGACGCTGTCGTAACCGTGGGCCATGCGCCGCGAATTACGTTTCCTCTTGCAAAGAAACACGATATACTTCATTTCACAATTGCGGTCCAGAAAGATCTTGCAGACGGGGTTAATAATTTTACTCACTGGGCACCATCGGTTAAATTGAACGGTCTCCTTGTTGAAGAGATGCAGAAGAGAGGCATTAAGAAAGTCGGGGTTTTCAGGACCACATCGCTGGAGGCATGGGTGGCATACATGGATGATTTTCGTGATGCCATTAAAAATACGGACATCAGGGTTGTCACGGATCAGACCTTCAAGAAGGGGGAAAAAGATTTCCGCAGCCTGATTGCCAGGGCAAAACCGACCAACCCTGATATCTACCTGATATTTGTTGAGACTCCCGAGCTGGAGATAGTGGCCAGGCAAATAAGAGAGGCGGGGATTAACACTCCTTTTACGACACTTGAAGGTTTTGAGGTTACGGAACAACCGGAGCTGTTTGAGGGATACTGGTACGTAAGCCTGGATTTTCACATAAATAATTCACCTAACAATTTATCATAAAATTCATTAATTATCGAAGTTGGCGAATCTTAATACCCCCCGAATTATAAGGCTTCTGTTAAGAAACCTACCCGGATGAACAATTCTTTTGTGTTTTTAGATTATCTAAATTAAAAATAGTTGCAATAATGTTACATGTATATTATGATAACTGTGTAGTCTTTATATGTACTGTAAATACAACGTATTTTTACATTCATTATTTATGGCTATCAAAAGAAAAAAATTAATAAGTGGTATTAAATTAACTAATTCGCTAACAAAAGAGGCCAAA
>BDSY01000055.1 GCA_002897895.1 bacterium BMS3Abin06 | reverse complement strand
AAGGAATTAGATCCTTTTGCTTGAAAAATCGATCATGCCTGAAAAAATGGAAATTGTGCGAAAAGTTTTTTTACTTATTCCTTAAACTCATTGTTTTTCAGAATAAAATAAGTTTACCGAGAATTGCTGGACTTATGATAGGTTATCTCTTAGGGAAAGAGTGTTTTACAGGATATATAATTTTGTCTAAAAATATTTCCAACATACAGCATTTAAAAGACAATAATGCATCAATTGAAAAAAACAAGGAGCTATATTAAAGAATCCCTTCCCGATCAAGGGAATGGGAGGATAGGGGGGCTTTTCATATTATCGAATATGATAGAAAAAAAATTATTGAGGCACAATCTTCAAAAACCTTCTCTTGCCCACCTTGAGAAGATATTCCCCTGAAGAAAGTTTTTTGCCGGGGTCTGACCACTTTTTTCCATCCAGACTCACGCCGCCCTGCTTCATAAGTCTCATCCCTTCCCCTGTGCTCTTTACAAGACCTGCGTTTTTCATTAGTCCGGGCAGCCAGATTTCTCCTGCATCTCCATCAAGTCTGAAAACCGGTATCTCATCAGGCAGCCCCTTTTTCTTAAATATATTTTCAAATTCCTCTTTTGCCTTTATCGCCGTTTCCCTGCCGTGGTACCGTTCAACTATTTCGGATGCAAGGGACTTCTTGGATTCCATGGGGTGCACAGAATTCTTCCTGAGTGCGTCCTTTAACGCGTTTAATTCATCAACAGATATGTGACTGAGCAATTCATAATACCTGAGCATTAAATCGTCGCTGATTGACATTATCTTCCCGAACATTTCTTTCGGTGAATCGGTAATGCCGATGTAATTTCCGAGGCTCTTGCTCATCTTGTTAACGCCGTCAAGTCCCTCCAAAAGGGGCATCATGATAACGACCTGCTGCTCCTGGCCATGTTCCTTCTGGAGCTCTCTGCCGATTAACATATTAAATCTCTGGTCAGTGCCGCCAAGCTCGATGTCGGCCTTTAACACAACGGAATCGTAACCCTGGATAAGGGGATAGATAAACTCATGTATCCCGATCGGCTGCTCCCCGGCATATCTCTTTTTGAAGTCCTCCCTTTCCATCATGCGCGCAACCGTATGCTTTGCAGCAAGATGAATCAGATCAGTGGCTGTCATTTTGTCCATCCAGTCGCTGTTGAAGACAACCTTTGTTTTTTCAGGATCAAGAACCTTGAATGCCTGTTTTTTGTACGTTTCCGCATTCCTCAGAATTTCATCCCGGGTTAAAGGTTTTCTGATTTCAGATCTCCCCGTGGGATCGCCGATCATGCCTGTAAAATCCCCTATAATAAAGATAACCTTGTGTCCCAGATCCTGAAACTGTCTCATCTTTTCAAGAAGGACTGTATGTCCGAGGTGAATGTCAGGCGCCGTAGGATCAAAACCCGCCTTTATTTTAAGCGGAGTGTTTCTTTTAAAGGAACGTTCGAGTTTTTGAAGAAGTTCATCCTCAATAAGTATCTCTACTATTCCCCTTTTAATTATCTTTAATTGTTCTTCAGGTTTCCCTGTTTGCATAACAAAAAGAGGATACAGGATTTTTTATATAAGATGCAAGTTATACAAAGGGTTGTCCCATCCCGTTTTAGAAATGCAGCAGATTTGACTGTATCCGGCAATGCGATGTAAAATATCCGGGCTGTATTCAATTCTATCACTGCGTAAACCGGTCACTCTCTATTATGAAACTTAAAGAATTAAGATATCTGAGCGGAATCAATACCTTGTTGCTCTGCTTGGTATTTTTTATGATGCTCGCCTCTGACACTGCTGCAGCTTCCGATTACCGGCATCACAAAGAACCCCGGATGAGCGCACAACCGGAAACGGACGATACTCTTTTGGAGTCTGCGTCCGGAAAGAAAGAAAGATTATTTGATCCCCTGATCGCTGATCCTCGCTGGCCGCATTTCTCCATGTCTTATCAGCATTACACGGATGATGGAAAGTTCGGCAATGTCTTTGCGGCAAGTTTCGGTGAAACCCTGCCTTTCTATAAAGATGACGCTCCTTTCGGAGGACGGTGGCAGGTGGCGGCCCAGGCAGCGGGGTTTATAGTTCATGATCTGGATACTGCTTCATGGGATCTTATTAACGAGGATTACAGGGGCGGACTTTTATTGTTCTACCGCCGCAGCGACTTATCCGGCCTTTTCGGTATTTATCATAACAGTTCTCACATTGGTGATGAATATCTGCTTCATAATAATGTGGACAGGGTTAATTTCAGTTATGAAGCGCTGCAATTAAAGCTCTCATATGATATTAAAAAATCGTACCGAATATACGGCGGCACGGATTATATGTTCAGCCCGGACCCTGACGATCTCAAACGCTGGATAATGCAGTATGGTCTTGAATTCAGGTGCCCCAGGACTTATTTCAAAGGATTGGTCAGGCCTGTGGCAGGAGCGGATATCAAGCACAGGCAGGAGAACGACTGGCACGGCGAGGTATCGGTACGTTTAGGTCTGGAGATTGAAAGCGAAGAGACCCTCCGGAATAAAATTCAATTTATGCTCGAATATTATAACGGGAATTCCCCGAACGGACAGTTCCACAACAATTACATTGAATACATCGCCCTGGGAACCCACTTCTACTTTTAGCATCTTCAACGGTTAGTTTTTGTCTTCGCAGTCACCGCAGGGATAATAAACCCTGAAGGCATTTTTCATCTTTTCCACGGCTTCCTGCTCGGTTTTCCCTTTGGCAACAAAACCCGGGATTTTGTCGCTTGCAGCGATCCAGTTACCGCTGTCGTCCTGATATATCGTGAATTCCTTCATTTAATAATAACTGCCCGGGCGCAAAGTGACAAAGGCACACAGGCACAAAGTTTAAGAAATATATACGGTTTTCATGGGCCCGCATAAAAGTTATAAATATTTATAATAAAATAATACACCATAGATAAAGAGAGGATTAACTTCATAGCTGTGCCTGCAAGGAAGCCCAAAAAAGAGCCTAAAGCAGATTTTAAAGCTTTATCCTTTGTTTTGCCGTTTATCAGCTCTCCGGTAAAAGCGCCTAACATGGGACCAAGTATGATTCCGAAAGGGAAGAAAAATATCATACCGAGGACTAAACCTGCAGCGCTCCCCCACATGCCGTACTTTGAACCCTCAAATTTCTTTGTTCCATAAATGGGTATTACATAATCGAGCACTGCTGCCAATGCAACCAGTATTGCATATATAATCAGGAACGTGGACGTAAATGGATGTATTGAACTTAATTGAAGGATAAGAAGGCCTGCATAGCTTAAAACAGGTCCGGGCAGAACAGGCAATACGCACCCGATAATGCCGGCTGTCAAACAGACCCCGCCGATGATTATTAGCAGGGTATCAAGTATCATAATTTCTTAGTTTACAATCTATGAGAAGAATTGCCAAACTATAAACCTGAATATAACATTCTGAAGGAAAGGCATTCCTTTTTTTAAATTTATTACATGTACGGCATTGTTAAAAACCATAAAGATTTTCTCCTTATAAACAAGCATCCCGGCGTCGGTTTTCATAAAGACGGCGAGACAGAAGGATTGGTTGAAGTCATAAAAAAAGAACGGGGGATTAATGAGTTATATACCGTTCACCGTCTGGATAAAATGACATCGGGACTGCTTCTTTTTGCTAAAACCAGGGCGTCTGCAAGAGAGCTTTCGCATCAATTTCGAAACAGGCAGATAGAAAAATTTTATCTTGCCGTATCCGACCGTTGTCCCAGAAAGAAGCAGGGACTTATCAAAGGTGATATGGGAAGAGCCCGCAGGGGAGCCTGGAAGCTTTTAAGGACACAGGAGAATCCTGCAATCACACGGTTCTTCAGTTCTTCCATGGGCGATGGATTAAGGCTCTTTTTGCTTAATCCCCATACCGGCAAAACCCACCAGTTGCGCGTTGCGATGAAAAGCATAGGATCTCCGATTTCAGGAGACCTTGTTTATCATAAAAAGGAAACCGGAAACAAAAGGCCTGACCGGGGATACCTCCACTCTTATGCACTGAGGTTTCATTTAAAAGGGCAGGTATATGAGTTTATACATAAGCCGGACATTGGTGTTTATTTTACGAATGCAGCATTTTTAAGAGTTCTTAAGGAATTGTTGATATATACCGATTAGTAATTATTAATATTTTCAGGAAGAACATTCAACATACTCTCAAACTGATTTAAGAGATCAAAATATATATTTAAGAATGGAATATTTATTATGAATGAATTTTATTTTAAGAGAACGGAATGTGCAGTAGACAAGGCCATTGACCGGTTGATTGAATGTGCCGGGGATATCGACCACCCGGACCTTGTGCGCGAGATGATTGTAGCTGCCCTTAAGGCCGGTCACGAAAAAAATGACAGGGCCCATCTGAAGCTTATGAATTCGACCATGAAGGAAATGAGATTTACAGGGAAAATATTCAGCCCTTACCGTGATGTCCGGAAGGTAACTGTTTTCGGTTCCGCGCGAACACGGCCTGAGGAACCGGTTTATGAAATGGCGCGCCTTTTCGGCAGGAAACTCGCTGATTCAGCGTATATGGTAATAACCGGCGGCGGTCCGGGAATTATGCAGGCGGTAAATGAAGGGGCCGGCACTGAGAAGTCTTTCGGAGTCAATATCCTCCTCCCGTTTGAACAGAAACCGAATCCTGTAGTAGCGGGAAATCCGCGGTTAATAACCTACAAGTATTTTTTCAACCGTAAGGTGGCTTTTCTCAAGGAGGCTGATGCGGTCGCTCTTTTTCCGGGCGGTTTCGGCACCCTTGATGAGGCAATGGAGACCCTCACACTTTTGCAGACAGGCAAGCATACCCCTTTGCCGCTTGTGCTTATTGACGAACCGGAGGGCACTTACTGGCCGAGATGGCTCCGGTTTCTTAAAGAAGAACTGTATGCTGAAGGCTACATAAGTGAGTCTGATCTTAAACTGTTTGAATGCGTAAATTCTGTTGATGCAGCGGTTGAAAGGATTAATCATTTCTACAGCAGGTATCACAGTATGCGGTACGTGGACAAAAAGCTGGTTATCCGCCTTTTATCCGCTGTAAATGATTCATGTATAGAGAATCTTAATAAACAATTCTCTGATATTATCAAACCGGGAGGAAGAATTTACCTCTCGGAATCCCTGCCTGAAGAGGCTGATGAGCCTGAAATAGCCCGCTTGCCGAGGCTCATTGTGGATTTCAACCTTCAGGGCTTTGGAAGGTTGAGAACCCTGATTGATGAGATTAACAGTTGTTAACTTGCCTTCAAGTACAGAATGACCTGATTTAAATAATAAAACAGATCTGCCTTTGCCACTTTGCCTCCGGGCATTTAATAAAGTTTTTTTTAATTCTGTCCGATTTTATTATTAGATAGTGATATTTTTATTATTAATGACCTGGAAAAACTTGTGAGAAGACTTAAAGTACTGATAGCTGATGCTACAACGTCTGTGCGGCAGTTCATAAGATTTACCCTTATGAACAATTTCTCGAATATTGAAATCCATGTAGCATCAAACGGCAAGAACATAAAGAAAAGGCTTGAAGATGATACCCGGTATGACCTTATCATCTATGACAGGGAAATGCCGCTTTTGAGCGGCGATGAATTACTGGAATGGCTGCGAAAACATGAAACATTAAAATCGACTCCCCTTATAATGATGTCTGTTGACAGAGATGAGAGCAGTATCAGGAAGGCTATACAATTGGGGGCAAATGCCTATCTGATAAAGCCGTTGCTGATGGATCATCTGGTCGGCAATGTCAGAGATGTTTTTAATAAATCCAGCAAAGCGACGTATGACAGGAGAAGATTTGAGAGGTTTAGATCACTGGGGAATGTCTTTCTACGGTATGATTCAAAAGATTGCCGCGGGAAACTTATAAATATAAGCATGGGCGGGATATTAAGTTCTTTTGAAAGTAAAGATTCTTTGCCTCATATCCTGGATAAGGTAGGCACAAGCATAGAACTGGCGAATAAACAGGGAATTGAAGGAATTGAAGGAGTTGTAGTGAGAATGCAGGTTGTTGATACATTAAGCGGCCCGCGACAGATTTACCTGGCATTGGATTTCAGTGAAGATATCAGCACTGACAAGAGGAAGGAACTTGCCGATTTAGTATCATTTTTAAATCCCAGGGCAAGGACAGTGTGAGGGTTAAAAAATCTGCACATCCCCATACTATCCCCTTCCGTAAATCAACGTCATTTCTTTTATTTTTTTTATTAAGGAATTCGAGAGTTGCTGCGGGGCGAGTCTCCACTCCCAATTGCCTCTGGGGCTTGCCGGAAGATTCATCCTGTCTTTTTCTCCGAGACCGAGTATATCCTGCATGGGAATAATAACCGTGTCGGCAACCGACATCATGGCAAGCCTTATCAGTTCCCAGTGAATTGTCCTGTCTGAAATTTCTTTTCCTATATACCGGGAAATCCTGTTTCTGTCTTCAGGAGTTAACTCTGTTTTATACCATCCTGTAATTGTATTGTTATCATGTGTTCCCGTGTATACTACGCAATGTTTTATATGGTTATGCGGCGCATAGGGATTGGTTGGAAGATCCTCTCCAAATGCAAAGAGGAGCACCTTCATTCCGGGGAAGCCGAATTTATTTATAATTTCTCTCACATCCGGAGTGATGACTCCAAGGTCTTCCGCGATAATCGATATGCCGGGAAAATGTTTCAACAGCTCGGTGAAAAAATCTTCTGCAGGGGCCTCTACCCATTTGCCGTTTATAGCTGTTTTTTCGTTTGAACGAACCTGCCAGTAACCGACGAAACCCCTGAAATGGTCAAGCCTGAACATATGAAAGAGCTTTAGATTGTGCTCAATCCGTTTTATCCACCAGGAGTACCGGGATTCTTTAAGGACATCCCATTTATAAACAGGGTGTCCCCACAACTGCCCTGTAGAGCTGAAGTAATCCGGGGGCACCCCTGCAACAAAGACAGGTTTTTTTTCTTTATCCAGGCTGAATATCCCGGGATTTGCCCACACATCCGAGCTGTCATAATTTACGTAGATAGGAATATCTCCTATTAATTTTATGTCTTTGCTGTCACAATAATTTTTCAGCGAATACCATTGATTGAAAAAAATATACTGGAGAAACTTTTCCCTTAAAATCTCATCTCCTAATTTCTCCCTCAATTCTGTTAATGCCTCTTTTTTCCTGTCCCTCAGGTCCTCCGGCCACTTGCTCCACTCACTCCCCTTCAGGTAGTTTTTTATGGAGATAAAAAGACTGAAATCGTTCAGCCAGCAGGAGTGTTCGCTGCAGAACCTTTGAAATTCCTGAAGGTTTGCTAATCTGTCCCTGTTTTTTTCATAGGCCATACTGAAAATTTTGTTTTTGTATTCAGTAACCGCTTTGTAATCAACCCTTTCCTTTGAGAATGCAGGAGCATCCTGAATATCCGACTCTGAAAGATAGCCGTCCCTGACCAATCGCTCGGGACTTATTAAAAGATGATTTCCGGCAAACGTTGAATAACTGCTGTAAGGGGAGTTGCCGTAAGAAGGGCATGTCAGGGTCAGGGGGAGTATCTGCCAGAATTTCTGGCGGGTCCCCGCAAGAAAATCGGCAAATTCGTATGCGTCCGGCCCGAAGTCTCCTATGCCATATGGCGATGTAAGCGATGAAATATGAAGAAGTACCCCGCTGCCTCTTTTTTCCAAATATCCTCCCGATAGAACATTATTATACCTTTACCTGCAGGTGAAAACCTAATTTGCGAAAATTCTCCACCCATTTCCCGGCAAGATCATCTCCCTTTTCAGCTTTTTCTTTCATCGTGCCGTAAAAACTCTTCCCGATTGAGAAATAGATATTCTGGGCCTTCCACAGGTTCAAAGATAATGAGAGGGGTTTTATGGCCTCAAGGATATCAACTGTTTTTTCAAAAAGATTCATATCCTCCGGCTGTTCAAGCAGTTTCCCCATAACAGAGTTAATCCATGAGCCTGCCTTAAATCCGATAGTAGTCGAATCAACCTTGACAGACCATCGCCCGGCTTCGTCTATCAGCCTCTTGAGTTTCTCTACATCCAGAATTTCTTCTTCAAAAAATTTCTTCAGGTCAGTGTCAATTATATATTCTGCTGCTGCAAAAAAAGGTCTTGGAAGCCGCTTCTGAAGGCTGTGATAAAAATTCATTATGGTGATGTTGTTCTCATATATCTGGCGGTAAGCTGCTTCAACGCCCTCATAGGTTAACTGGAGAATCTGGTCCAGCACCTTTTTCTGCTCGTCCTTAAAGAGATGCCAGAGGGAATAGATTTTGCCGTCAAAGTGCTTATCCATAAGCCTTACTACTTCGGGGATATCACCTTTTTCAAAAGTTTCCTTCAGTTCATCCTGCATTACAGAGAAGTCTTCATCTTCAGTAAAGTCTTTGACCCCTGCGGTGATATTCTGATCGCCGAAATGCAATACCACAAAACTGATGGTTTTTTTATCCCACGTGATATCAGAGGCAATATCCGCCTTTCCCGTGGCGAGCTTCAGCTTTCCCGCCTCTAGTTTTTTATATACCTCGCTCTTTGCACTGTAACAGCATATAGTTATGTCTTCGGGATATTCCTCAAAGATGGAGGATATGCAATAATGTGCCCCTACCCTCAAAAGGTCGCATTGGGCGGGCTTTACAAACTGCTCATAAATCCCGGCGCCGTTGCCGGATTTATTTCCCGGCGCTTTCTCCAGGTATTTCAGGTATTCCGGTTCAAGGGATAAACCATGCAGCTCTTCCGCATACTGAATGGCCTTTGATGCATACTGCATAATCTGAATATTTTCGACCCCTGAAATATCATCAAAAAACCAGCCGCAGCTCGTGTACATCAGCATGGCATTTCTCTGCATTTCAAGGAGCTTTAAAACCCTGATCTTTTCTTCATCTGAAAGATCCTTCCGGGCATGTTTTCTTAGAAAGCCCTCCATATTCTCATGAGACCTGTCAAGTATGACTTCTATATAGCCGTTTCTGGCATCCCGGGGGTTTTTTAAATATCGCAATGCCTCATTCTCAAAGACAGGCTGGAGACTGTCCCTCAGCCAGTCCATTGCATCTCTCAAAGGCTTCCTCCATGCCTGGGTCCATCCGGGATTCGCTCCCGAGTTGCAGCCGCAGTTGTCCCTCCATCTTTCCACACCATGGGCACAGCTCCAGGATGAGTTTTCAAAGATTTCAACTTCATGAGTCGGCGGGTGTTTCTCAAGATATTCACCGTAGTTGGTTAACTTTGCAAGGTTGTTGGACTCAATGTAATGCAGACAGTAGGCAAGCGCCATCTCGCCGAACTTGTGGTGATGGCCGTAGGTCTCACCATCTGTTGCAACATTGATGACATATGGAAGGCCTTTATCACCATTTGATGCTGCAAGCAGACTGCCTGCAAGGGCCTCGCCGCTCTTCAGCAAATTACCAAAGGCAATATTATGTGATATCCCTCCATTATAGAAAAATATGTTTATTTCCCCCCCTGAAGGCAATCTGACTATGTAAGGCATTGTTGTATCTATAGAGCCGCCCGATACATCAGTCCGGTTTTTTTGTCCTTTGGGCCCGGCCCTCTTTGCCTGCCCCGGGGAGAGTATTGTGAATTTAATCCCGTGTTCGTTCAATATCTCAAGTGTTTCAATATTCGCCGCAGTCTCCGGAAGCCACATGCCTTCAGGAAAGCGGCCGAATCTCTTCCTGAAATCACTTATGCCCCAGATAACCTGCGTAATTTTATCCTCCCGGTTTGCAAGAGGCATTATCATGTGATTGTATGCCTGAGCTATGGCATTGCCGTGCCCTGAGAACCTTTCAACACTCAGTCTGTCAGCCTCTATTACGGCATCATAAACGCTGGGGGAATACTGCTGCATCCAGCTCAGAAGTGTAGGGCCGAAGTTAAAGCTTATCTTTTCATAATTGTTGACAATCCGGATGATCCGTCCGCTTTCATCCAGTATTCTTGTAACAGCATTGGGTTCATAGCACTCAGCATTGATCCTCTCATTCCAGTCATGATATGGATAAGCAGACTCCTGAGTCTCTACAATCTCAAGCCAGGGGTTTTCCCTCGGGGGCTGGTAAAAATGTCCATGTAAACACATATATCGCTTCATCTTTCAGAGTCTTCCCTTCTATTTATATCCCGAAGCCCGGCCATTGCCGTGTCGAGGAGATAGTAAGCCTGCTCCAGATCGTCAAAGGAGCGGTGCACCCAACGGCTTCCCCAGTAAAAATTACAGCTCGTCTCAGCCGTCAAAATGTGGTCGTAGGCGTTTATAATCAGCTGGTGAACTTCTTCCGGATCTCCGGCTGTCTCACCCCGTTCATCAAATGCGCGTTTTACCTCCCGGTAATAGTCACTTGCGCGGCGCACTTCATCCCAGCCTCTCTTTTGAAGAAGCGATCCTGTCCATTGGGTAAAATCGCCGCCCCAGTGTTGTCCCGTATTCCATGCTCCCCGGCTGACCTCTACCTCTTCAGTCGGTGGATACCTGTCCAGGAATTCGCTGATATGAATGGGGGTAAAGCCAAGGGTTCCATCCCTGCACCTGTTCAGTATGGGATGGTAGAAGTAGCCCCAGAAGCCGCTTTCCACATGTGTGGTCCGGAACCAGCCTCCGTTTTCTCCGTCCGTCCACGTGGTCACCAGGGCCGGGAAGTCGCACCACTTTGTCCTTTCATATAATTCATGCTGAAACCAGCCGGGGTCAAGGCCGGATTCCTGGGCGTCCGACAACTCCCGGTCACGCGGGATCACGATAATCTCTTCTCCGTTGTAACGGGCAATGTATGGCCGGTAGCGCAGCTCTTCCCAGCGCATCTCACGTTTCGGTTTAATATACCAGGAGTCAACAAGCACATACCTGTATCCGTGACGTTTCAGCATGGGGATCATCTCCATACAAAAGCCCATTTCAGGGGGCCAGAATCCCTGAAACTTCTTCCGTCCGAGCAGGTGCCGGCCCAGGCCGGTCCACCAGGATGTCTGGGCATCCCAGTCAGCAGGCGGGGTCAATGGATAGACCGGATGATACAGACCTGTTCCCGCAAACTCGATATTTGACTGTTTATAACGATTGAGAAAATCCTCTATATCAACATCATGAAAGGTCTCACGCACTGCAGAATCTTCCAGCTGTTTCAGGAGAGTTCCGGAAAAGCTCATGTGCAGCCTGGCAACATCCTCATAACCTTCCAGCATGCGGGTAGTCCGGTCGTAACACCAGAGTATCTGCCCGGCCTCCCACCGTTCATTTGAATTGTGCAGGGCTAAAAGATTCCCCGGAGGCTGATGCATGTTGAGTCCGAGTGCATGGTAAACTTCGGCCATAATAGATTTCCTCCATAACTGTCAGAGTTTGCCCGATCAGGATATAATGTGATATAAAAACATATCGGAAAGTAGTGACAGTTACACTATTCTATCAAATTTCCATCAAATTACGGCACAAAAAGAATTCATCGGATCATTAATAATCATTGAACCGGGCTGAAAAGGCACTGCCTGCCATTGTAACCGGGAATAATCCCGGTACTGCCCGGAACTAATACTGTTTATCTCTGGAGATTTCAGCCAGGACTGACTCAATTTGATTAAGTGACATCAATCCCTTTTCGAGAAAAATTTCTCCTATAAGTTTGTTCGGCCTGAGTCTGATAGAAGGATCATTGGCCACTTGCTCGGTTAAGGCGTTATTTAATTGTTTTTCATTTATAAACCCTCTCCTTACGGCAATCTGGCCGAATCGAGGGTAAAATTTCTCTGAAAGCCCTTTTTCAGTGGTGTCCCCCATCATTTAATCCTCCTCTACAGTGTAATAATCGACAATATATTTATCGTTGTTTTTCTGCTTCCTGATCTCCCGGATATTTAATCTCGCGCCCTGTCAGGGCGGGCCTGGATCGTTTCTCATATTGGAATAACGCCCATTTATTTTAATTAGCACATTTTCTTTAGAGAGTCAATATATTATGGAATGTGGCAAACCAACTTGCCGTTGTGCGAGAGAAATTCAAGGTCATCCGAGTTGCCGGATGAGCAGGACAAAAGATAGAAGGGTACGATCAAAAGCTATCCCCGAAAACGACATTCCATGGATTAAGGAGAACGGGCAACTATAAAAAAAGATACCTGTAAATCTAACATAAGAAAACTTGCAGATGAAGAAAGAAAATTGTTAGATTTAGAGGAAGAAAAGTTAATACAAAAAACAGGGAATTTGAGAAAGTATTTTTCTAAAAAACCTGCTTAATGGTATAAAATATGGGTCAGGTACGTTTGAAGGCTAAAATGTCGAAAATATTATTCTTTGTTTTTAAAGTCTTGCAGAGCTGAAAGTCGGGAAATGCAAAATTTTTATGTGCGGAAAATGAGATAGAAAATATGTTAAGTCAGAATAAATCATTGAAACCTGAAGTCTCTCTTAAACAAATCCTCGATAAATTTTATGAAGAATTCAATTTCAAAGAGAGGCTTGAACACGACCCGATAGAATTCCCCCTTAGATATTCGGATCCGGATGATGCAGAAGTTGCCGGTTTCATTGCCGCCTGCTTTGCATACGGGAAAGTCGAACTTTTCAAACCCGTGATTGAAAAAATCCTGATGCCGGGAGAAAAACATCCTGCACAGTTTTTTGCAAACTTCAGACTTAAAAAGGACAGGAAATATTTTAAAGACATACGCTACAGGTTTAATAAAGAGAAAGATATCCTCTGTCTCGTATTTATCCTGGGCAGGATACTTCAGAAATGGGGTTCGCTCAAAAATCTATTCTATAACTTTTACGAATCCGGGCATGAAGATATCAGAAATGCATTAGATGGCTTTGTGGACTGTTTTCTCGGTATGGACACTTCAGATGTTTACGGAAAAAATATCAGACCACAGGGTTTAACCCAGTTGATTCCTTTGCCTGAAAAGAAGAGTGCATGCAAGCGAATGAACCTGTTTCTCAGGTGGATGGTGCGAACCGGGGATATAGACCTTGGAATCTGGGATAAAATTCCGCCGTCTAAATTAATAATCCCCCTTGATACGCATATTGCAAAAATCTCGAAATGCCTCGGTTTGACAAAGAGGTCGGCCCCGGACTGGAAGACTGCTGAAGAGATAACCGGAGCGCTTAAGCAATTTGACCCGGTTGACCCCCTGAAATATGATTTTGCCCTTTGCCATCAGGGAATTTCAGGGGCCTGCAGGGGAGAGGGATATAGCGCTGCATGCTCATTATGTATTTTTTCTGGAAAACAAAAAGAAGCCAATGAGGCTCCATTTATAATAAAGAAAATGGTTGTATGATTTATCTCATACAATTTAAGTTATGAATTTGTATAAATATAAGGGGGTAAGTTTATGAAAAAACCTGTCATTGATTTTGATGAGTGTGTTGGATGCGGTTCATGTGTTGAGGTATGTCCCGAGGTGTTTGAACTTAATGAAGATGACAATAAAGCCTATGTCAGGGCAGAGGATAAGTGCGATACCTGCGACTGCCGGGAAGCCGTAGATATATGCCCGTCAGAAGCAATTACATTGGCCGGAGAATAAGGGTACGAAAGAAGGTAAATATTTCAGAGGGGGTTGAGATGGCAATTCTTGATTTGAAAAAACTGATAAAATTTCATCCTGATAAGATATCCAGGGAGATGCTTGATGACAAGCCTGAGATGAGGATTGCGCTTATGTGCCTTGAGCCGGGGCAGAAACTGGAGCCGCATAAAGCGCCTCTCAGACTCTTGATGTATGTTGTCGAAGGCAAGGGCACATTTACAGTTGGAGATGAACGGATTGAGGCGGATGAAAAAACCTGCATCCCGTGTGACCCGATGGTTCCGCATGGTTTTTCAGCTGACAAAGGCGAAAGGCTTGTTGTAATGGCAATAGTAACACCTGTTGAGTAAGGCTGGATGAGCTGCGGTTAATTAGTGTTTTTTATAGATAGATTAACGCCTTATTCAACGCCTCAATATGTGATAGAATACTAATAGCGGTTTTCAGTATCTTTAAAAAATTTAACATAGTGAATCAAGTCTGATTTTTCAGACTAAACTATTTCTAATGGGAGGTAAGTATGCAAAAACCGGTAATTGACTATGATGCCTGTGAGGGTTGCGGCACATGTGTTGAGCTTTGTCCTGAAGTATTTGAAATGCAAGACGATGAAAAAGCATATGTTAAAGCAGAGGACAAATGTGATACCTGTGACTGTGAAGAGGCTGCCAATACCTGTCCGGTAGAGGCAATAACTTTCGAAGATTAAGAAGAGTCTGCAAAAAGCCGCATAATTATCCCGCCGCCAATTATGTATCTGTTGTCAGCGGGATAATTTTTAGTAAACTTCTGTATGAATAAAACAGGAAAAATCGATATTAGAACTGCTGTTGCCTGGTGGTTTGTCACTATAGGTTACATGGGAATTATTTTTTATCTTTCTTCCCTGCAGGATATGGACATATCCCGGTTTCCCGATAATTTCGACAAGGTTGTCCATACAGGTATTTATATTCCTCTTTCTTTCCTGCTTTATCTCTCTTTCAGAAAAAGCGGCGTTAAAAAATATGTTTTTTTTATGGCATTTATCTTTGCCGCCGCTTACGGCATTTCAGATGAGATACACCAGTCGTTTGTCCCCGGCAGGGATGCTGCTCTCGGGGATGTTTTAGCGGATACATTCGGCGCTTTCATAGGAAGTCTGGCAGCAAATTTTACAAAGACTTAAGACGGCCCTTACCTGGTTGTCTCAGGCATGACAGGGCCTTTGACCCTTTCAACCCTCTCCTCGGGGTCATGGAAATATTTGTATCTGAAGAGTGCGTCAAGGCCGTGGCAGTCTATGCAGATATTATTATAACTGACATTCCTTAAAAAGCTGTTTGTCGCATTTCCCTCAAGATTTTTACCCGTGCCTTTTGCTTTAACAAGGGGACTCCACTGATGGGCATTATGACAGGACGGGCAGGAGATGTTGCCGACATTTACTTCTTTGCCTGTTTTCTTATCGAAGATAGGCGAAAAATCTATTGACTGCCTGTTGCTTCGCATGACATTGTTTATCAATTTTTCTTCCGGGTGTGTCGCTATCAGAGGGATCTTGTTTTCCGCGGGATTCCCTCTGGAATGGCAGCTTTTACATAATGAATTTATGATATCCTCATCAAAACGGACTTTGCCGTACGGCCTTGCCCATAGTTTTATTTTGTTGGGGCTGTTATGGACAAGGTGGCATGCCCCGCAGACTCCGGATTCTTTCACTGTCTGGCCTAACAGGTTAACGGCTTCCGGGGCCGTGACATTGAGGTCGTGGTCTGTCCCGTCAACATATGCCTTGTCTTTATGGCATGTTTCACACAGGTCGGATGTCGGGGAATTTGATTTTCTCAGGAAGCTGTTTCGTGCGTCCCCTTCAATATTTTTAAAGGGGTAGTTTGTAATAATGGCTTTGTTTGGATCCCAGGTGTGGGGCTCGTGGCAGGTTAAACAGGCGATTTTCCCGTTATCCGTCTGATTGCCTTCGCTGTCATACAACGGCAATGTTGTGCTGATTTTAAACTTCTCCAGGGTAACGCCCACCGGATGATAGTTTTGCCCTATGAGTTTGGCCTTTGCCGCCCCGTTTCTGTTATGGCAGACCGTGCATAATTGAGTGGTGAAATCCTTATCCCCGGAAAGCTTTTTTGCCCATAAATGTTTTGACACTGCGTTGTGGGGGATATGGCAGGCACCGCAGGGGCCTGAAGCCACCGGGGTAAAATCCTGTATGTTTTTTTCTTCCGGAGCCGTTACCGTCAGATTGTGGTCAGAGGAGATTAACTGTTTTTTGTCTGTATGGCAGTTCAGACATAAGGTGGAAAAGTCATTGGAAATTCTGAGGAAACTGTTCGAGGAATCACCCTCAACATCTTTCCCGCCCCTGTTGTTCGGATTGTCCGGATCCCATCTGTGGACATTATGGCAGGTAAAACACCTGACTTTGCCTTTTGCATTTTTTGTGCCGTTTTCTGAAAACAGGGGAACTCTGTCAGGAGGTTTTACTCCCGGGGGAAGCTTTATATCAACAGGATGTGAATATTTGCCGATGCGTTTTATCCTGTAAGGGGTATCGTCTCCATGGCATGTCAGACATAGCACGGATGCAGGGTCGCCCTTTGTAAGTGGCCGCGCCCACAGCCTTCGGCCTGCCGCATTATGGGGGGTATGGCATGCCCCGCACGGGCCTGACTCCGAAGGCGCCTCCTGCTTTATGTTTTTTTCCTTCGGGAGTGTTGTGCGCAGGTCGTGTTTGGTGTCAAGCAGGGTTTTCTTTTTTTCATGGCAGATCACACATAATCCGGAATTATTGTTAACCGTAATTAATATTTTTTCCCCTTTTGCCCCGTGTATCTTATGACAGGACTGGCATATTACCATATTTTTGTTTGTCGCTTTTGTGCCGCCCAGCTCAAATAATTTATCGGGCAGTTTAAGCGCGGTTGTATGCAAAGGATGTCCGTTGGAGAATTTAAAAGAGGCCTCATTTCTGTGGCACTTCTCACACAGGCTTGAATCAATATTTATGTCCCTGTAAACAGCAGTCCTTCCTGTAGGATCGCCGTGCGGGGCAGCCCCTTTTCCGTGGGCGGAATGGCATGTCCCGCAGTAAATCTCTCCTTTTATGCTCAACGGAAGATTGGAAGGTATCGTGATATTTTTTGAAGGCTTTACAAATACGGGGTGCCTGTTATAGTTCCAGACAACATTGCGTGACTCCCTGACATAGCCGTCATGGCAGCTGTAGCATATTGCTTCAGAGCTGACAACTCCCTGGGTGTCTTTCATAAGAACATTGCCCGGCTGAAATTTTACCAGCGGCTCCCGGTCTGTTCTGAAATCGTCAAGCCACATGATATGGCAGACCACGCAATCCCTTTTTGCGGATATTTCTATGGCAGAGACAGAGGCGCTTACCGCAAGGATTATTATAACAAGAATGTAAGGCAGCAGTTTTAACGGAGAATACATATTTGGATTTCTGTAACCGTTCACAGGGTGCAGGGGGCAGTTATCAGTTTTCCCCTCTTGAGAGGGGATTAAGGGGTGTGTGTCTTTATCCAGTCTAATCTCTTTCATGTTTTGTGCTGTTGTTTCCCGGATGGCGAACCCTTTTACTTCAGCAGGATATTCATTGTAAACACACCCCTGCACCCCTCTTGAGAGGGGATTTCAGTCTTTCCGTTGCAGTGTTTGATGTCATTACTGAATACTGACAAATATAACCCGTGAACGGTTACGAATTTCCTTATAACAGGCTTTACTCTGATAATTTCAATACCGTTACCTTATTCCCTCTCATTTCAACAACTAACAGCCTCTCTTTTTTATCAACAAGAAGTCCGACAGGTGAATTGAATTTGATCATTTTATTTTTTTCGCAGACAACCCCGATAAATCGCCCCGTGTCAGTGAATGCCTGGATTACCCCCATATAGCTGTCGCTGATAAATATCCTCTCTTTCCTGTCTATGGCTACCCCTTTAGGTCTGAAAAGCCTGCCCTCAAGCACACCCCAGAAACCGATGCCGGTAATAAATTGTCCAAAGGGATCAAATTTCTGTACCCTGGTATTAAGCACATCCACTATAAAGATTTCATTATATTTATTCAGGGCCATAATTGCGGGATACCTGAATGATCCGTATTCCTCTCCTAATCCACCCCACTCGAATGCATAAGTGCCGTTCTGTTTATAAACTTTTATCTTGTGATTGTCGTTGTCGGATATGTACAGGTAGTTTTCTATCCAGGAGACCGCAACATCAACCGGATCAGCGGGCACCTCCCCCGGGAATGTCTTAACCGTGAACATATACAGGAACCCGCCTCTGGAATCAAAGACCTGGATACGGTGGTTGCCGGTGTCTGCAATGAAAACCTTTCCCGATTCGGATATATCAATGCCGAGGGGCAATTTGAACTGCCCTTTCCCTGCACCCGCGCTGCCGAAAGCAAATTTCCACCTGCCGTTATTATCAACTACGATTATTCTGTTGTTGACCCCGTCTACAAGATATATGTCCCCGTTCGGGCCGATAGCGAGGTCACTCGGCTGGTTGGCTCCGGGTTTGATATCAAAGAGAAATTTTGTATTGATACAGTCTACAGCAAAAGTTCTGACAGGGAAGCCGAAGAGAGCAAGAATGAATATTAAATGAATAAAAAAAGGTCGCAAGGCGATTTTTCCATACAGATATTTTTGTCCGGTTTAATATTCTTACAGGGATTTCCGGTTATTCCGGAAATCCCTGTAAAAAAGGGAGCAAGAAATATTCAGTCTCTATTTAAACAGATTCGGGATGTAGAATTTTTCGTATTTGGTTATCATGCCCTTGATGTTCAACTGCTCAATATCTATGATTCTGTTTGCTGCGAATCCCAGTTTCCTGAAATCAAGAATACTTTTCCTGGTGTGGCATGCTTTGCATTCATGCCCCTTGGGTTTGATATGTACATGGAATTTCTTTTTGACATTGTCCCTCTGCTCAGGGGTAAGCCTGTCTCTGACTTTCACGTAGTCCCGCGCCAGGTCCGAGTTCTGTATCTGAAGTGCGGACTCAAGCCTGTCATCGCTCTTGAAATAAGGGGCTATCTTGGAAAACTGGTCGGCTACCTCTTTAAGGTTCCCTGTCTCGGGATCGTAACTCGTGCCGAAAAAGGGCCCCTCAGGGTTCTCATCAAAAGGATTGTACCATTTATAAACTACGCTTATCCCTTTTTTCTTTTCTATATGACATGTTTCACATACGAAAAATTGTGTGTGCATATTTAACAGTGCCCTGACTTTCTTGTTTTTACTATGCGGGTAGTTGGAGTGGCATATGTAACATACCGGCCTCATATTTTCAGGCAACTCCGGATATTCAACTACATTGTGAAAATGTCTGTGTTTCTCGAATTCCGCCTGTTTTCTGACTTCCTCAAGGATTGCGGATCTCTGCGATTCCTCTATCTTTTTCTTTATGGGAACAAGAACCGCCGGCCCGTGGGGAGAAAAAGTGATCTGATATGCGACGGCTATTACTACTGTGAGAGTTATTATTATAAATATAAACCCTATTATGTAAACTGACTTCGGATGTTCCAATCTTTTCGGTTCACCAGGCACTTTAAATCCACCTCCTTCAGTTCTTATCGAACCCCTTTTCTTTTAAGAGTTTTTTCATATATTCTTTTTCTTCCGGAATTTCATTGAGATTGTTGATATATTCCATGAAGTGCTCTTCTATCTGATGTTCCCTCGTAATTCTCCCGGTTAAGAAAGACCATTGAAGGGGAAATCTGCCGGGCACAAGATGCACATTCGACCAGTGCCAGAAAATTATAACCGTGACAGCCATAATTGCCTCATCAGCATGCATTAACCTGGCAAGATCCTGTCCGAACCGGGGGTCCGGCCAGATATTAGCCATTGTCTCGGGAAACAGCAAAGTCGTGCCTGCAGCTATCAGCACAAATGTTCCCCACAGGATCGCAAGATAATGAAGTTTCTGCTTGTACATGAACTTGTTCATCTTCGGCCTGTACGGCTCTTTCCCGAAGAAATACTTAACATCGTGGACTATGTCCCGGATGTCCTTTAACAGGGGTATCTGTGTCCTGTTGATGTCGAATTTTCTATTCAGAATTTTGTGTAATGTGCCGGCAATAAGAGTAAGGATGTGATACACGCTTGCAAGAACCATTAATGCAGCGGCTATTCTGTGTATAAACCTGGCTGTGTCCGGCCCTCCAAAAAGCTTCATAACAATGGGCGCCCACCACAGACTGGCAAAGTGCAGGGCGAGTCCTGTGGCAGCCAGAACAAGGAAGGTCACAAATGTTGCAAAATGCTGTATGACTATATGGACTGAGTATCTCGGCAGGTCGCCCAGGGGATCAGACTTCACATACTTATAAATGTTCCTCGGGATATTTCCCACCCCTTCGACATATGTAGTATCTCCCTCGAGTTCGGCCGTGCCGGCGGAAATTGCAATATCTTCAGAAATGGTTGCCATTTATTCCTCCATTAGTATATATAGTTAAATTGTGCTTCAGTCACCATACTTATTAAACCACCGCTTTGATCTCCCGCGCCATGTGGTGCCTCTTCTTATCTGCCACTTTATACCGTCCTTCTTCCTGCCGAATGTTTCAATAAGCGCAAGGGCAATAAGGCCGAACACGGAATTATAAAACATAAAGGTCAAACCGATAGTCATATAGTACAGAACCGGTTTTTCTTCCGGTTCAATGGCTGAATGGACATCGATTTTAACGAACCGCTGGTTTACGTTTTCGTGACACTGCTTGCAGGTCTCAACAAGGTTTGCTTTATTTACCGTGGACTCAGGCTCGTCTTTTTTATAAATGTCATGAATTGCACTTGTGGCATGGCAGCTTACGCAATCAGCGGCTTTCTGGGAACCCAGTCCCACTGCCTTGCCGTGCATTGACTCGTTATAGGTTTCCACTGCTTCGATGCTCTCCTTTGATACCTTGAGTTTTTCCATTTTTCCAATGTCCGCATGGCAGTTCCTCGAGCATAACTGCACTATCTCCTGGGGTGAACGGGAGGTTTTGCGCCTCAGGCGGTGTGTTATGTGTTTATAAGCCGCTGTAACGCCTTTCCTTTCATGGCAGTTCAGACAGCGGTTCAATGTAGTCGGTGCAATCCTGCTTTCTGCAACTGTCCTGTACACGGGATTAAGGTGGCAGTACTTACAATATGGTTTTGCCGCCTTCAATTCCTCGGAGTCGCCTTTCTTTATTCCATGCACACTCTTGTTATATATTTTTATTATTTTCTTGTGTGAGAAGTTTTCCTTTGAAAACGGGGGCTTTACGTGGCATTCATTGGAACAGTTGACTTCTTCGGTAACAGGATCATGCGGCAGTCTGTTGATATATGTATGACAGTCTCTGCAGGGGACATTCCTGTGGGTGGTATCAGCGTAAATATTTTCATTGACATAATAACTTCTTTTTATCCCCTTTTCGTCAATTCTCCCGATCTGGCGATATTTGTGGCACATCAGGCAATTCTCTTTGTCTGCTGCATCCGCACCTGGAACAGCAAAAGAGAATAAAAGGAATATTGCAAGGAATAAAGATGCTCTGATTAAAATTCTCATGAATTTCAAGACCCCCCCTTCCTATTCATAGATTCTTTATTTTAGTATTGAGGTTTGCGGGGTTGTACAGCGCAAAAATAGAAATCTACCCCTCTGTAACTTCCGTCAATCATAACACATGAGATATAAATAATTTATTAAATTTTACTAATAGAAATATAAGCTATTCTTTTGTGGCCGTGTGAAAGGGTCTATTCCCGGCATTTGAATGTTTTTTTGTCGAAACCGGAAATTCTTTTCAGATGCGTTAAATTGAGAAAAACAGGTCTTTTTCAAGAGAGTGATATGCTCGTTATTTGCCCTGCCTGTATGTTATATTCAAATATGATTAACAGCCTGAAATTCAAGATAACAATTACCGCCTTCCTTATCATTTCCATCATAATGACCATATCTACATTGAGGGATATAAAAAAATCAGAACGGCAGCTGCTTGAAGTACAGATGGAAAAAGCCGTGCTGCTTTCAGAGAGGATAGCGCACGGCGTTATGGTGCTTATGTTAAATAACCGGTGGCAGGACTTGCAGAGCTTTATGGAAAGCCTGACCAGGGACTCTAAGGAGCTTAAAGGAATACGCATCTTTCGCCCTGAAAGCGGGGTTATAGTTGCATCTTCATCGCCAAAAGAAATAGGCGCAAAAACCTACGGCAGTGATATTGAGATGTTTCAGAAACAAAAAACAGAGAATGCGTTTCTGTCGGAAAAAAACGGCCGGAAATATGCTTCTAATTTCACGACTATCCGGAACCAGCCTGTCTGCTACAGGTGCCACGGTTCTGAAAAAGAGATTTTAGGTATTCTGGGAGTAGATATCTCACTTTCGGATGTATATAAATCAGTAGAGGAATTTAAAAGGGAACATGTGCAGGACACCCTAATAGGTTTTTTACTGATCGGAGGGGGATTCCTGCTTGTCGTCGGATTATTGATAGACAGACCTATCAGGAGAATGATACGCATTATCAGGAGGATTGAAGACGGGGATTTGTCGGCAAGGATGGAAGAAGGGAAAAAAGATGAATTCGGTCTTGTGGCAAAAAGCTTCAATAGCATGCTTGAGTCTCTTGAATCCGCTAAAAAAGAAATCGAAGTGTGTCATTCGGAACAAATGCAGAGGGCGGCAAAACTGGCAACCCTTGGTGAGATTGTTTCCGGAATTGCCCATGAAATAAAGAATCCACTGACAGGAATAAGCTGCGCAGTTCAGGTGATTCAATCTGAAATGAGCGAAGATGACGGCAGGAGAGAGGTTACTGCCGAGATATTGAATCATATCAAAAGACTTGACAGGACAGTTAAAGACCTTTTGAATTATGCAAAACCGAAGCCTCCTCATTTCCTGCCTCTCAAGATTAACGATATCCTGGATAAGGCTGTTTTTTTTGTGTATCCGGAGGCTAAAAAACATAACGTTGTTATTGATGCCGAGATAGACGGTGAAATTCCTGATGTGATGATGGATTCCGACCAGATGCAGCAGGTGTTTCTGAACCTGATGATAAATGCGGTTCAGGCTATGCCCGATGGCGGAACGCTAAAGATTACAACATCAAAATCCGTGAAAGACGGAAAGACTGCTGAGGAGAGAACGGAAGTTATAATGAGATTTGAGGATACGGGAAAAGGTATGGAAAGTGACTGCATGGAGAGTATATTTGAGCCGTTTTTCACAAAAAAATCAAAAGGCACCGGTCTCGGATTAGCCATAAGCCGGCGGATTGTGCAGGAACACGGAGGCGATATTACCGTGGAAAGCGAGGTCGGCAAGGGAAGTGTATTTACTTTATACCTGCCGGTGATGAAAGCTTCATAGTTCATTGAATGGTCCATTGTTCACCCTTGATATTTTATAAATAGTTTATAATAAAGTATCAAGGGTAAACGATTCACGGAGGAAGATTTTTGGCACAGAGCAAGATACTTGTCATTGATGACGAAGAGTTTATAACAAGGGCCCTCAGGCAACACCTTGAAAAAGAAGATCGTGAAGTTTTAACTGCAGGGACAGGCGAAGAAGGACTCGAAATATTTAAAACGGATGTTCCCGACATCGTTATCCTGGACCTGAATATGCCTGGAATCAGCGGCATTGATACCCTGAAGTCGATAAGAAAGCTGAGCAGCGATGTTGTCGTAATTATCATAACCGCTCACGGTGACATAGAAACAGCTGTTTCCGCTATAAAATTAGGGGCTTACGACTTTATTGAGAAGCCTTTTGAGCTGGACAGGATATCTGTTCTCATCAAAAAGGCCATGGAAACGGTGCATCTGAAAAGAGAGGTTAATCTTTTCAGGGAAGAAAAATTTGATACTTACAGTTTCAATAATATTGTAGGCGAATCAGCTGCCATGAAGGATGTTATCACACTTGCCAAAAAAGTAGCGGAAAGTGATGCCAACACTATTCTTATTCAGGGTGAGAGCGGCACGGGCAAGAGCCTTCTTGCAAGGGCGATACATTACTATAGTCCGAGGGCATCGGAACCGTTTGTTGAAGTAACATGCACCGCCATACCAGAGGCGCTTATTGAAAGCGAACTTTTCGGGTATGAAAAAGGGGCGTTTACAGATGCCAAGGCATCCAAAAAAGGACTTTTTGAAATTGCCGGGGAAGGCACTGTTTATCTTGATGAAATAGGAGATGTTAAATTGTCCACCCAGGCTAAATTACTGAGGGCCCTTGAGGAAAAGACCTTTAAAAGGGTTGGCGGGCTTAAAGACATAAAGGTCAATGTCAGGATAATAGCGACTACCAACAAGAAGGACCTGGAAGGCGCGGTCAAGGATGGAAGCTTCAGGGCGGACCTTTATTACAGGCTCAAGGTATTTCCGATATTTATCATCCCGTTGAGGGAAAGAAAAGAAGATATAATACCTCTTGCAATGCATCATATAAAGATGTTCAACAAGGAATTCAGGAAAAATGTCAAGAGTATATCTCCGGAAGCTGAAAAGCTTTTGTTGAATTACCCGTGGTACGGCAACGCCAGGGAGCTTAGAAATATTGTCGAGAGGATATGCATTCTTGAGGATACGGATATTATAAATCCCGTACATCTTCCCTCGGAAATAATTGAATATGTTGATACGGAATCCGGGGATAACGTTTCAATAGATTTACCCGGCGAGGGACTCTCTCTCAAAGATGTGGAAAAAGACCTGATTGCCCGGGCGCTGAAAAGGGCCGGCGGCAACCAGACAAAGGCAGCCGGGCTGCTGGGCATATCACGGGATGCCCTCAGGTATAAAATGCAGAAATCCGGTCTGTTGTGAAGAGACGCGATGAGTTGTGCAAAATTCCACAATTGTGTGAAATGACACACCAATGCCGGATAACCGGCTAACGAAAGTAAGTTAAGACAAAATTCAGTTCACACTATGCTTAACTATTTGTAAGTATATGAAAAAACCGGATTCCCGCTCAACAGACCGGGAATGACGGCTCAATGTGTATAAACTGCTGTTTTTTATTTTTGTCATGCCCGAAGTTAGTAATCGGGCATCCAGAACTCACTGAAAAGACTGGATTCCCGCTCAACAGACCGCGAATGACAGATCTATTGTTGAGTTTATACACAGACTCTAAATAGCCTTTCTGGTGTTAAAATAAAGATGGGTATGGGAATTGCATATTTTCCTGTAAGGATTAAATTGTTGGTTCACAGGAAAGAGGTTTTCCGCAATCATGTGGATTAGCCGGGGTGAAAGGGGGAGGAATTTCAGGGACAGGAGTAAAAAAACTTTTGCAGGGATTAAGGCAGGACAAAGGGAATTGATTAAAAAAATTTTTGAGGGGAGAGAGAAATGAAAAGAGCATTTATAATATTCTATACTACGCTGTTCTCGTTATTTCTTATTTATGGTCTGTTTCCGGTTAGCAGCGCTGAGGCTAAGGTAAGCGGCTTATGTGCGAACTGTCATACTATGCATAACAGCCAGAACGGCACCAGTGTACTTATTACCGGGACAGGCACTGGGTGGAACAGTTCCGGCGTACTCAGTGGCGGCAGTCTTCAGAGCGCCCCTGCCGAAACCCTTCTGGTTACGACTTGTGTAGGATGTCATTCATCTACAACCAGCAGCACTATTATCAATACAGGCGGCAGTCAGATACCGATTGTCTATAATACAGTTGTTCCAACGAATCCCCTTGCGGGCGGAAATTTCCACTGGGTAGCCACAGACGACACAAGGGGCCATAATGTCTACGGAATTTCAGGACAGGACAGTCTGACCCAGGCGCCGGGTAAAACACTGGGAAGCTGCGCAAATAGCTGTCATACCTCCCTCGCTCAGGCACCAGGCGCCAATAATTCAAACAGGGGCGGATGCAGGGGATGCCACGTCTTTACCTCTCATCACGATGACTCAAGACTATGGTACCGCTTTTTAAAGGGGCATAATGCGACCAGTGCAGAGCTCCCGATTCCGCCGTCAGCCGCTGATACTTCCGATTATGTCGTGGGCGATGAAGACGATGACTGGGAACAGGAGACTGCTATTGACCACAATTGGTATAAAGGGACAACTACTGCTTATTCCCCTGGTGCCGGCCTTCAAAATCATCAGACTATCACTGCCTTCTGTTCGGGTTGCCACGGTATATTCCACGGTCCGCAGACAAACGGATACGGCATGGGCAGTGGAAGTCCCTGGGTAAGACATCCGACCGATATAGCCCTGCCCCAGGGAGATGGAAGCGAGTATGCTCAATATATTCCAGCTACCAACTACAGTACCCAGGCTCCTGTTGCCTGGACTGATCCCACAAACACCTCAAACAGGGGAACACCCATAGTTATGTGCCTCTCATGCCACAGAACTCACGGCTCTGACCAGCCTGATATGCTCAGGTGGAATTACAGCGGTATGATTGCAGGCACTACAGGCGCCAGCGCCGGCACAGGCTGCTTTACCTGCCACACGACAAAAGACGGCTCATAAGAGTAAAAGATGGCCATTGGTCATTAGTTGCTTTAAACGGGTGCAAGTTATTAACTTGCACCCGTTGTTTTTTTGCGGGGTCAGGAATCATAGCGTGAGAATCTATGGATTTTTAATATTCCTTAACCACCTCTGGTTCAAGTATTGCCTCCATCTCACCTCTGCATTTATTCAGATTATCAACAACTAACTCACCGATTTTCATTAAGAAAAATAAGGTAGCCATCCTGGCTCAAGAGATAGTTCCATATTTGTAACAAATCTTCATTCCGAGCCAAGACAAAAAAGTTGCCTTCTTCATCCAGGGCACTTCGAAAAG
>BDSY01000054.1 GCA_002897895.1 bacterium BMS3Abin06 | reverse complement strand
TTCCGGCTTGTCCGGAATCTATAACCCTTTGATTTTCCCGGATTCCCGACAAGCGGGAATGACAACTGCGTGGTCATGACGTTTTCTTTAGAATCAACATGTTAAAAGAGAACTCGGTACTCTTAAGTAAATAACACTTCAAGTCCTGTGCCTGTTTACGTATATTATTGCAAGAAACAAGACCCCCATTGCTCTTTGAATTGAGATCAGGCCCTGCTTACCATCTCATAAACCTGATAATATTTTTTCGCAGTTGTTTCCCAGTTGAATTGCCGGGCTTTTTTAAACCCGTTGATGATCATTTGATAATATTTGTCCGGATGGTTCCGGTATATATTAATTGCCTTTTTTAATACTTCATATAAATTATCCGCCATGCTCTGTGCCCAGGGGTTTGTTTTTCTCATCTGGATCATGTGTGCTGTATCAACAAAAGCGCGCATGTTTTCCGGTGTATAAAAAATAGCGTCTTCTTTATACAGGAAACCGCATTCATTGTCGATCTGGTCAACTAATCCCCCGGTCGCCCGGCCAATGTTTACTGTGCCGCTTGCCATATACTCAACAGCCGCACCAAAGGGTTCGTATATGGAAGGCATTATTCCGAATGTGCTTCCTGTCTGGAGTTCATGATATCCCTTTTCCATTCTGCCGGGAAAAACCGTGACATTGCCCTTGCATTTGCATGCAATCTCATAAAAATAATCCAGGTCGGAAGGATGAACAGACATGGGAGTTAGAATAACTTTTATCTCATCTTCAGAAAATCTTTCTATTGCCCGGAGCAATATATAATAACCCTTTTGTACAGGGTCCAATCTTCCACTCATAACGATTACCGGGATACTATCAGGCAGTCCGGATATGGTTTTGCCCTTGTAAGTCAGGTCGCCGAATCGTTCCCGCGGTTTGTATGTGCTGAGCACTCTCAGTAATGCCTTCCTGTTTTTAAGTTTGATCCTGCGTATTTCTTCAATGGTGTGCTGCTCTCTTTTGGGGAAGTCAGGTGAAAATCCGACAAACATTCCATTGTTAATACCATATATTCCACTTGATCTGAATATGCTCTGCAAATGCGGTGCATAATGCTCAGTCTGAATAATATCCGCAGAGAGTTCTTCAGCAAAATTTTCACTGACCGTAGTAATGGGCGCATCCACCATGCGGAGGCCGATCCGGTAAGCTGATAATCCCTCTTCGGGAAAGCCGGCTGCTTTTTCTCTTCTTGCTCCATCTAAAAGATTTGTGAAGCTATCCCCGGGAATTATGGAATCATATGAATTATGCATTGTCTGAACAGTTCCGCAGGATTTCAATGTGTTGTTTAACATTGCTTCCTTGGCTGTTAAAGAGATCAGGGCGGTCTGCCATTCATTCAGGTGGCAGATAATATTCTCTCTGATGTTCAGGGCATTCAGGGTAAAGGGCACGGCCTTACAGAAAAAGAGGGAATTTTCACTCAATATATTATTGCTGCGTTCTTTATTGTTCTCATCATAACTATACGGATCTCCAAGGCCATTTCGGGCTTCAAAAAATCCTTCGGCTTTTAAATAATATTCTTTCAGGCTGCTGCTTCGTGGTTTGTCATAGTGACATGTGTATTCGTATAATTCCACATGTATAGTTTTGTTGTTAAACGGAACACTGAAATTTATTCCGGCCCGCCTTAATTCCGGGCTATCCATAATCAAAGGGTAGAAGGGTGTCAGAAGGATAACCGACGGAATATTGTTCACTTCCTTTAAATAAGGAAGGATGTTCGTAGTGACTGCAGCCAGACCGCCGCTTTTGGCGAACCTGTTCTCAAAGGAACAGAAAACTACATTGTTGATTTTCAGATTTTTCAGCTTGGCGGTGATAGCCGCTATCTCGTCGCCATTAAAAAAAAAGCTCATTAAGGACCAGTCCCTCTTCCATTTATCCAGATCTAACGCCATTCCCTGTCTCCATATTTTATTATCATTGCGTTACGGATAATTTCAGACTTGCAGAATTATGAAGCATACGGATATAAAGTATAACATTAAAAAAGAAAAGCTTCTTTGGGGCGCGACAAATTTATTGGTAAATTCACTTTGCATGAACAAGCTTGCTCCCTGGGTTAACTTACCATGTTCCACAAATTTAACTGGATACCGGGGGAGGTTGTAAAAGTCTCCCCTTTATAAGGGGAGATTTAGAGGGGTAGCGGTAAAAATAAGTACATTAAAAAAAGGAGATAAAGGATAAAAGGAAGATATTTAACCGATACCACCCCTGGCCCCTCCTTATAAAGGAGGGGAAAGTTGATATCGCAGTCAGTTACAGTACCCCCTGTATTCAGTAAAAAATGTGGGTAAGGGTAAGTAACCCAAGAGGGGGAGATAACAGGAATTCGCATTAGGACATAAACTTAAGAAATATGGTGAACTATCCGAATATATTATTATCCAGAATCACGGTTCAATGTGAATGAGGAGATTGATCAGGCTAAACGAAAATGATAAAAAAGATATTGATTGTGGATGATTCACCTATAGCAAGGAAGATGCTGAAAAGTTGTATGCCGGATGATCAGGGATATGAATTCCATGAGGCGGGTGACGGGAAGGACGGTTTTGAAAAGTATAAAGATATCAAACCCGATGTGACATTTATGGATTTGACCATGCCCGTTATGAACGGATATGAATCTCTTGAGGAAATCATTAAGTATGACAGGAATGCCTTGATTATTGTCGTCACCGCCGATGTCCAGATAAAAGCAATCAAAAGATGTATGGAGCTGGGTGCATATATGGTATTGAAGAAACCTTTAAAGCGGGATGAAATACTTTCTACGTTGTTAAAAGCTCAAAACACGCTGCAGAAAGCTCATTGAACCATGAATATACAAACGGAGAGCATGTTAACGGACGAAGAAATAGAAATCTTTCAGGAAATAATGAATATTGCCTTTGGCAAGTCTGCGGCTGATCTTGCAGATGTAATCGACACCCATGTTGTTTTAAGTGTTCCTTATATCAGGATAATGCACGTATCCGGGCTGCAGGACTACTTCAGGGATCATGTGAAAGATTACAAAAACATCAGTATTGTTGAACAAAAGTTCTGGGGCAGATTTAAGGGTGACGCACTCCTGGTTTTCTCTGCGGGCGCCGGAAGAGAGCTGGTCAATATGCTTCAGCATGAAGAAAAATCCGGGTTTGAATCCGATCCTGTAGACATATTAGAGAGAGAAACCCTGATGGAGGTCGGCAATATCCTTATCGGGGCGTGTGTCGGCAAAATCGCTGAACTCCTTAAAGATGTTATAACTTATACACCCCCGATGATTATTATGGAGAAGTATTCCTGCGATGCAATTTATGACAGTCAATATAATCCTGACAGCACGGCAATTGTTTTAAGAACCGATTTCAGTTTTGATAACGGAAATGTCAGCGGCTTTCTGTTTCTTGTAACCAGCCAGGAGTCAATAAAATGGTTAAAAGATGCCCTGCGTATATTCATAGAACAATATGAATGATATTTAATCAGATTTTTGATGCAATAAATATCGGTCTTGTCATCATTGACAGAGATCTTAAGGTCCATAAATGGAACCGCTGGATGGAAGTCCAGAGCGGAATTGATGCCGGAGAAATTACCGGTACTCATATCTTCGAAACTTTTCCGGGTTTAAACACCCCGAAGTTTTTGCGAAGCTGCAAGTCCGTATTTTCCTTTGGAAACTTCTGTTTTTTTTCACAGAAACTTCATCACTACTTATTCCCTTTTAAATCAACAAGTATCTTTGATTCCAAATTCGAATATATGCAGCAGAACTGCGCCATGGGTCCTCTCCGTGACGAAAACAACGTTATCCGGCACCTCTTTATTTATGTCCAGGATGTGACGGAAGTTGCCGTATATGAGCAGAAACTGCTTGATCTGAATATGAAGGATGACCTCACCGGGGCCTATAACAGGAGGTTCCTTGAAATGAAACTTAATGAGGAGGTTAACAGGTACAGGAGATATCGCAGGGATTTCAGCATAATTATGTTTGATATAGATTATTTTAAGGGAATCAATGACAGGTACGGGCACCAGTGCGGTGATTTTATATTAAAGTCGGTCAGCTCAAGAATTTCCTCGAAAATAAGAAATGTAGATTATTTAGCCAGGTACGGCGGGGACGAATTCTGTTGTCTGCTCCCTGAAACAGATATTGATTCTGCGTTAATTGTTGCGGAACGGTTCAGAACAGCCATAATGGAACAGGAGAACAATTTTGACGGCTCAATCCTGAAAATTACTATAAGTCTGGGAGTTTCGGAACTGAGGGAAGGGCTTGACACTCCGGAAATTCTGCTGAAAAAGGCTGACGGGGCACTTTATAAAGCAAAAAACGAAGGGCGGAACAGGGTTGTGGCAATAACCTGAGGTTTGTGATGTCAAAGTGTTGACGTTGTTAACATAATATGGCAATATAGTCCTTATGCATCGCATTCTGGTTATTGATGACGAAGAATCCATCCGGGAATTACTGGCGGACTTTCTTGAAAGCAAGGGACTTGACGTTGTATCAGCCTCGGACGGCGAGTCAGGGCTTAATCTCCTGAAAGGGGAAAAGTTTGACCTCTTCCTCCTTGATCTTATGATGCCGGGCATGAGCGGCCTGGATGTCCTGAGAGAAACGGCTAATGAAAATATCAATATGCCCTCAATAGTAATTACTGCGTATGCAAGTGTGCAGACAGCAGTAGAAGCGATGAAACTCGGTGCATTTGATTATATTACAAAACCCTTCAACCTTGAAGAATTATACATTTCCGTTAAAAGGGCGCTTGATGTGTCCAGACTTCAAAAAGAAAATTTCAGGCTGAAAAAGGAGCTTAAAAGAAAATTCGGATATAACAAAATTATCGGAAACTCATCACGTATACAGGATGTAATAAAATTCATAGAGAAGATTGCCGATACCGACAGCACTGTGCTTGTCACAGGAGAGAGCGGCACAGGCAAAGAACTTGTTGCCAAGACAATACATTACAACAGCCTGAGAGCAAAAAAGCCGTTTGTACCCCTGAATTGCGCTGCTATCCCGAAGGATATTCTCGAGTCTGAACTGTTCGGTCATGAAAAAGGCGCATTTACAGGCGCAATAAATACGAGGATAGGCCGTTTTGAGCTGGCGAACCAGGGCACCCTTTTTCTTGATGAGATTGGAGAACTTGCCCCTTCGCTCCAGGTCAAGCTTCTGAGGGTGCTCCAGGAAAGAGAGTTTGAAAGGGTAGGGGGCATTAAAACCATCAAGGTTGATGTGAGGATTATTGCCGCCACAAACAAGGACCTCGAAAAGGCTGTAAAAGAAGGGACTTTCAGGGAAGACCTCTTTTACAGATTAAACGTAATCCCTTTACACCTGCCCCCGCTCAGAAAGATGAAAGAGGATGTTCCCCTGCTCATCGAACATTTTAATGCCGAGATTTCAAGAAGGAAGAAAAAAGAACCGCCGAAGATGTCTGAAGAGACAATGAATTGTCTTTTGAATTACAGGTGGCCGGGAAATGTTCGTGAGCTCGAAAATCTCATAGAAAGGATCATAATCCTTAAAGAAGGGGATATAGTTACACCGGATGACCTTCCCGACAGATTGCGTGAAAAACGCCCGGCTCAAAAAATACAGGCAGGAGAGCATGTATTAACGACAGAAGGCGTTGATCTTAATATAATGCTCGATGAGATAGAAAACAATATGATCCTCCAGGCGCTGGAAATCTCAAGAGGAGTCAAAAGCAAGGCAGCAAACCTGCTGGGCCTTAACAGAACGACACTGATTGAGAAGATGAAGAAAAAGGCAATAGAATACAGCGCAGCCCAGAAATAGAATTTTTATATTTAGAGGCTCTTGCAAAAGTCTTGTTTTGTCATTCCCGAGGTAGTAATCGGGAATCCAGTTTCTTTTAAAAACAAAGACCTCTGGATTCCCGCTTTCACGGGAATGACGACTTTAGCTTCCCGCCTTAAACGTCAGTTAAATGACGCTTCTGCATATCAAAATCTTTTAAAAATCAAGAGTTGATTTTGGCATACTTATTGCAATCTTCAATGGCATGAGTCGTTATCCTGTCATTGCCGCATTTATATTACTGATTCCTGTGTTCCTCGTAAATAGTGTAAGCTCCTCAGTCCATAAAACGAATACTAACACTTTAAAAATCAGGGCCGGCAATCATCCCGGTTTCCTGAGAATTGTTTTTGAAGGTGACGGGACGCTTATATCAAAAGGCACGGTTGAGCAAAAGGGCAGAGACATAATCGCAAGCTTCACGGATACAGATTTCAGCATAAATGAGAAATCCCTGCCAATTGCTTACAGGACGGATAAAGATGCCGTTATATTTTCTTTGGAAAAGAAGGGGAGATTTAAAACTTTTTCCCTTAAAAATCCTGACCGTCTCGTAATAGATGTATATCAGGATAAGAAAAGAAAGAAGGAAAAAGCTAAATCAAATACAAAGACAAAGCCGGAGACAAAAGCAGAGGATAAAGCTGAAATAAAAGCACCTGCCAGGGTATCTGAAAAAAAGCATACAGAACCGGAAAACAAGACCGATATAGCTAATTCCGTTGAAGGCGATGATGATGAGGCTTATATCCCGGAAAAATACAAGAAACTCTGGAGCCGTTTGACATCCGGTAACCCGTACGGAGTATTAAAGGAGCTTCCGTCACATAAGCCGGGGGATGCAGAATCCATGTCTGCATATCACTATATGTATGGCGAGGCATATAGTGAATTGAAAAAATATTTCCCGGCCATAGAGCATTTCAGGCTGGCATATATTTATGCATCGAATGAAAAATTGAAGGAGCTGGCGCTTCTTAAAAGAGCTGATCTGTATCAAAAGATAAAGTTCTTTTATGAGGCAAGGGCCGACTACCTGGTTTTTATCAGAGACTTCCCGTCATCCGGATACATTGAAAGGGCGCATCTCGGCCTGGCAAGAAGCCTTTCAGCCCTCGGTCTTTACAAAGAAGCTCTCAAGCATTATGAGAAAGCCGGCAAGACTCCCGAAGCCCTGTTTGGCCTGGCAAATACATTGCAGAGACTCGGGAAGACAGAAGACGCAAAGAAGGCTTATGACAAAGCCATGCTCGCTGATAAGGATTATCCCCTTATTTCTCCTGAAACTTATTTTTTGATAGGCGAAAACATGCGTTTGTCAGGGAAAATAACCGGGGCCAGGAAACAGCTCTCTTCAATAGACTTCGGCCCTTTTAAGGATAAAGCAAGTATAAGTCTCGGACTTATTGCCATGGAAGAGTCAGACACTGAAGAGGCTATAAGGAAGTTTAAATCAGCATCCCGTTCAGGAGATGCAATACTGAAAGCCAGGGCATTATTTAATTTATCCCTGGCATATATAGAAGAAGGCAGGTTTGAAGAGGCAATATCAAGCCTCGAAGAAATAAGACATAATTATATCGACTCTTCAATGTATAAGGACACCCTTCTCCTGCTCTCCAGGTTATACAGGGAGCAGGGCGATTTTAAACTATCCGTTTCTTTACTCATGGAGCTTGTTTACGGGAAAGAGCCGCCGGCAGAGACCTTTAAGGAACTTGAGAAAGTTGTGCTTGAAACCAGTGAGAGATCAAAGGAGGGGAACGGAAATGAGGTAGAGTTTGTCAGTTTGTGGAATGAAGTCGGGCCATTGCTTATTGATGAAACACGAGAGGAATTCCTGGTAATGGTTGCACAAAAGCTGAGATATGAAGGCAGACCGTTTTTAACTTTAAGCTCATGGCTTGTAGAGCATGGGACATACAGGGCAAAGGTTAAGGCGGCTGTTGATCTTGCGGACTATTATGCCGGGATCGGCAATATCGGTATGTCCCGGAAATATATAAGTATTGCCAATCTCGCCAACGCGGTCAGTACAGCAAAGGAGTTTAAGGAATCAAAGGATGATATTCTGAGGGTGGAGGCAAAAATAAAGTACGCCATGGGAGATCAGAAGGCAGCGTTTGAGAAAATCAGGGCAATAAGAAAATTCCGGGAAAGTGACCTTGAACAGCTCGGAAACATCATATCCCGTATCAGCAGTCCGGATTCAAAAGATATGAAGGAGGCGGTTGCTTTTTATGAAAAAAAATTAAATGAATCCGTGTGGGACGCGGATTATTACATTAAGCTGGCTGATATCCTTTATCTGAATAACGAAAAAAACAGGTCACTTAAATATTACAGGATTGCCTATCAGAAAAATCCTGCTGACGAGTGGGCTGCATACAGGCTCGGACAGGGAGCCGGCATGCCCGAATCAAAAAACATGTTCAGCCGGTTGCAGGAAGGAGATACCATGTTAAGCCGCCTGGCAAAGACACGACTCTTTGAAATGGATCTCATGAATAAGGTAAAAGAGGTGTATTAATGGAGAAAGTTATAAAACTCAACGAAGCCTTCCACAGTTTTACCCAGGCATCAAAGAGCCTGCAGACATACTACGAAAAACTCAAGGAAAGGGTTCATTATCTTACAGGGGAACTGGAAAGGAAAAACAGGCAGATTAACAGGGCAATGCTTGAAGTAAGTGAGTCGAAGGATTATCTCCATGCGGTTCTTCAGAGTATTGGTGAGGCAATGATAGTCCTTGACCGGGCTGAGAAAATAACCATGATAAACACGGCAGCCGAGGAGCTTCTTTGCAATGATTCAGGAAATGTAAAGGGCATGATGTTTAATGACCTCGATTTCAGCATTGAAGACAGCACCTCGGGCACGAGATTAAATGTCAGTGGGAAAAAGTATGACATAATCCTTTCACGTTCAACCGTATGCAATCCGGAGGGGTCCGTGCGGGGCTATGTAATTCTGATCAAGGACATCACAAGACTTAAGGAGCTTGAAAGGCAGCACGAAAGAAACGAGAGACTTATAGCAATGGGTGAGATGGCGGCAAAGATTGTCCATGAGATAAGAAGTCCCTTATGCAGTATAGAGCTCTTTTCAAACATGCTTTCCAAGGACCTTGAGGGAACGGCGCATTCAGAAATGGCAAACGGTATTTCTACGGGAATCAAGAGCCTTAATAATATTCTTACCAATATGCTTTTCTTTGCAAAACCGCAAAGGCCGTCTTTAAGAAATGTGAACCTCAGCGAAGCGGTTGAGGAGTCTATCAAAATGCTTACCCCTCTTATAGAAGTAAGGGGAATAAAAATTACCGGGGAAATAACTGATGTTCCTGTATGCGGGGACGTGGAATTATTGAAGCATGTATTTATGAATGTAATTTTAAATGCTGTACAGTCAATGCCTGAAGGAGGAAACCTGAATGTAGTAATGGGAGAAGAGAGCGGGTTTGTTACGGTTGCGGTTATAGATGAAGGCGAGGGTGTTGATCCTGAAATTATTGAAAAAATCTTTGATCCCTTTTTCAGTACAAAAGATATGGGCACAGGGCTTGGACTTGCAATTGCACACAAGATAATGCAGTGCCATAAAGGGTTCATAAAAGCCACCGGGAATAGCGGCAAGGGCAGTACATTTTGTATTTATTTCCCGGAAACTGAAAAGGCAATGAAGTCGGAACAACAGAATATCCTGGAAAAAGCAGGTAAACAATCATGACCGAAAGTACGAAATCAATACTTGTCGTGGATGACGACCGGCACATGAGAAATGCGCTGCAAGAGGCAGTAACAAGAATAGGCTACAGGACAGTGCTTGCCGAAAATCCTGCAGATGCCCTTGATAAGCTTGACGGCATTTCAGTATCAATGATTGTCACTGATATGAAGATGCCGGGGATGGACGGGCTTACTTTTATCAAAGAAGCCAGAAAAAAGATGAGGAGTTTGCCGATACTCGTGATAACCGGCTATGCAACGGTTGAAAACGCGGTTGAGGTTATGAAAGAAGGGGTATGTGATTACCTGATGAAACCATTCTCGTTTGATTCGCTCACAGGCACCATTGAAGCCATCATGTCAAGGGACTCTCATAACGGCAGGGAAATATTAACGGATAGTGAGAATATGAAAAAACTGATACAGCTTGCCGGCAACGTTGCCTTAAGCGATATGACCGTGCTTATTCTGGGTGAGAGCGGAACAGGCAAGGAGCTGCTTGCAAGATATATACATAAATCAAGCCGCAGGAGCAACAAGCCTTTTATAGCGGTAAACTGTGCGGCAATCCCGGATAACCTCCTGGAGTCCGAGCTGTTCGGTTTTGAAAAAGGGGCATTTACCGGGGCTAACGAGAAAAAATCCGGCAAGTTCGAACTTGCTGACAGCGGCACTATTTTGCTTGATGAAATAGGGGAAATGTCGCCTACCTTGCAGGCAAAGCTGCTGCGGGTTTTGCAGGAAAAAGAGATAGACAGGATTGGCGGCAAACAGCCTGTGCCGGTTGATGTACGGGTGATTGCCACGACCAACAGGGACCTTCAGAAAGAAATAAAAGAAGGCAAATTCAGGGAGGATCTTTATTTCAGATTAAGTGTATTCCCGCTTCAGTTGCCGCCTTTAAGAGAAAGACCTGAAGATATAAAGCTGATAGCAGGACATTATGCAAAGAGGTTTTCCCTGGAACTCAACAAGACTGTTTCAGGCTTTACGGATGAAGCACTTGAATTTCTTGCCGCAAGAAAATGGAAAGGCAATATAAGGGAGCTGGAGAATGCAATCCACAGGGCGGTACTTATCGCAGGGTCTGAATACATATGTGTTGAAGATTTCATGCTTGATGAAAATCCGTCTCAATGCCATGTGGATAACGGAAGCCTGAAGGACATGGAAATGGATTTGATACTGAAGACACTTGAGGAAACAAACGGCAATAAGACTAAGGCCGCTAAAGTCCTTGGAGTAAGTGTCCGAACCATCAGGAATAAACTGAACGGACATGGGAAAAATTTTCCTGCAGTCTGAAAAAATGGAGCATCAGGATCGATGACCCGGAAATTGAAGATTGACGGATTATTGACTCTTAACCGGCAATCTACAATGAAAAACCGGCAATTTTTTTGTGGCATGGTTTTTGAACGGTTTTATGCAGGGAAGAGTTTAAGGGAGATATAAAAATGGATAAGAGTTTTATGGTTCTTCAGAAAATATTACAGGCGGCTAATATGAGGCAGAAGGTGATTGCATCCAACATTGCCAATGCCGATACCCCGGGGTACAAGGCAAAAGATATTAAATTCGGCGAATTTCTTGACAGGGAGCTTAAGCTTTCAACTACAAGCCCCGGGCATATAAAGAATAAAAGCAACAGCGGGGTTAACGGCAGAATAGTAGTTGAAGATACTCTCTCATGGGGCGACGGCAACAACGTTGAGCTCAATGTAGAGGTCGGCAAGATGACGGAGAATTCATTAACTTATGATGCAGCAATAAAGATTCTGAACTCAAAAATAAAAATGTACAGAATGGCTATAAAGGGAGGGGGGTAATAAATGGATATCTTTAAGGTAAGCGCATCGGCCCTTGAAGCTAACAGGATAAGGATGAATACAATAGCTTCAAATATGGCAAATGCGCAATCGACAGACACGGAAGGCGGCGGCCCTTATGTAAAGAAGAACGTTATTTTTCAAACAATGCCTGTAGGTTCGGAACCGGGTGAAAAACTCGAAGGGGTGAGGGTCTCGAAAATTGTAGAGGACACAAAACCGCCGGTTGTCATTTATGATCCGGGGCATCCTGATGCCGACGAAAACGGTTATGTCTCGATGCCCGATATTAATGTTATTGAAGAGATGGTGAACATGATGATGGCCCTGAGGGCATATGAAGCCAATGTAAAGGCATTTAATATTTCAAAGGGTATGTTCCAGAAGGCCCTTGAACTCGGGAGGTTTTAATGTCTGATCTTCCAATTAAAAATATCGCCGGTAATATAGGCGCCGGTGATATTGCTAAAACCAAATCAATAGAAGGTGAAACAGGGAACAACTTTGAATCGGTTATTAATGAGGCGTTAAGCAAGGTTTCCCAGGTGCAGGAAGACGTGGAAAAAGCGGTGAATGAACTATCAACGGGCGGGGACATTACAAGCGCTGTGCTCGCCGTAGAAAAGGCCGACATGTCATTCCAGTTAATGGTTGAGGTCAGGAATAAACTCATAAGCACTTATCAGGAAATCATGAGGATGCAGGTCTGAAGGCTTGTTAATTGTTGCTCTAATAACTAACCGGTAACGAACTTGAGGTGCTGATATGGCGGCTTTGGAAAATATCCTGGAAAATATAAAAGTAATGCCTGCGGGCAAAAAAATTGCCATACTGGCGGTTATGGTGATAAGTATCGCGGGCCTGCTGCTCCTGTTTGCGTGGATTCAGAAGGCTGATTACCAGGTTTTATATTCCAATCTTTCAGAAGAGGATGCAGGAAGGATAGTCCAGGAATTAAGCGGGAAGAGGATCCCTTACCGGATAGGACCGGGGGGGGCCGTGCTTGTATCATCGGACAGGGTTTACGACCTCAGGCTTCAGCTTGCGGCAGAGGGACTCCCGCAGGGCGGCGGGGTCGGATTCGAGATTTTTGACAATGCAAGTTTTACGACGAGCGAATTTGTCCAGAAACTTAATTTCAGAAGGGCGCTTGAAGGCGAATTGTCAAGAACTATCAGGGCGCTTGCAGGGGTTCAGCAGAGCAGGGTTCACCTGGTAATGCCTGATAAATCCGTTTTTGCATTTCAGGACAGCAAGTCTGAAGCGACCGCAGCAGTATTTGTTACCCTTCAACGGGGTAAAAAGCTCAGCAGGAGAGAGGTCGAGGGAATAGTACACCTTGTATCAAGCAGTGTGGAGGATCTGGTTCCCGGAAACATTACTGTTATTGACAATAAAGGCGAGCTTCTCTCAAAACCTTCTGATGATTCAATGATGAGCCTCAGCGGGACGCAGATGGAGTACAGCCATAATTTTGAACAGAACATGATGTCCAGAATCGTAAGCATCCTTGAGCCTGTTATTGGAAGAAACAAGGTAAAGGCGAGGGTATCGGCAGAGTTCGACTTTACAAGAAGTGAAAGAACAGAAGAAATATATGATCCTGAAGGGGTAGTTGTCAGAAGTGAACAAAAGAGCAGTGAAAAGACGATATCAGGGCTTACAGGAGGCGGCATACCCGGCGCTGCATCAAACCTTCCCGGTGGGGCTGCTCAACGGTCGTCATCTTCGCGGGGGCAGTCTCAAAGGCAGGATGAAATGATCAACTATGAAACAAGCAAAACCGTAACCCGCACAGTAGAATCACCGGTCACATTACAACGGCTGACGGTTGCGATACTGATTGACGGGATCCTCCAGTCCCGGCAGGGTTCGGCAAAAGATGCAGAGCAATACATTACGCGGTCTGAAGAGGATGTCAAATATTATGAAGACATAGTCAGAAAGACAATCGGGTTTACAGAGGAGAGGGGCGATGAAATCAGTGTAACCGTTATGCCGTTTGAGGCGGTTGAAACAGGGGATGACCAGGAGGTACAAAAGGATTATATGCCGGTTGTGTTTACTGTCCTGAAATATCTTGTGCCGTTACTTGTAGCGATACTTTTTTTTCTCATAGTGCTGCGTCCCCTGGTCAAGTCGATTACATCGCCGATGCCGGCAAAAACAGCGCGCGCCCCGGCTGAAGGCAGGACAGAGATAGGTGAGCCGTTACAGCCCAAGGAGATCCCTATGGAAAAAAAGGTAATTGACTGGGCGGCTAAAAATCCCCAGGAGGCGGCGGGATTAGTAAAAGGCTGGCTGGAGGAATAACAGGTGCCGATAAACGGATATGAAAAGGCGGCGATATTTTTAAGCGCCGTGGGAGAGGACGTAGCAGCCCAGATACTGAGAAACCTCGACCCTGAGGATATAGGCAAGGTTTCTTCATATATGTCGAAGATCAAGAAATCCGATCTTGAGAGCAGGGAGGATGTTTTTAAGGAAACTCTGGAAAAAGTGACAAGCGGCGATGTCCAGGTCAGCGGCGAGGAATACGTTAAAAATATTCTTACCAAAGGTCTCGGTGGGGAGGATGCGGAAAGGATACTTGAGATGGTTTCCAAAGAGAGCCCGCTGGAATCTTTAAAGTGGGTGAATGCGAAAACTTTATCAAATTATCTTTCATCCGAGCATCCACAGACTATTGCATTGATCCTCTGTCTCCTTGAACCCGAGCAGGCATCGGAGGTAATTACAAGCCTGCCCGAACAATTAAGAAATGATGTTGCAATGAGGGTGGCGGCAACCGACAGGATACCGGAGAGCGCACTGGAAGAGATAGAAGAGGTTCTCAAGGTTCAACTGGAAATGGGCAAAGGCAGGGAGGGTAAGTCGTTTAACGGGACAAAGGTTATAGCGGAGATACTGAATCAGTGTGAAAGGGGCGCGGAACAGGAAATCCTTGACCAGATAGAAGAGAAAAACAGTGAGATGGCGGAATCAATCAGGGAACTCATGCTTGTATTTGATGACCTTGAAGAGATAGACGACAGGGGTATCCAGCTTATATTGAAAGAGCTGAGTACGGAAGATCTCTCACTTGCTTTAAAAACCGCATCCGACGCCCTGAAAAATAAAATATTTGCCAATATGTCACAGAGGGCGGCCAAGATACTGAAAGAGGATATGGAAGCAAAAGGGCCTGTCAAAGTATCTGATGTTGAAAATGCCCAGAAAAATATTGTAAAGGTTGCAAGAAAGCTCAATGACGAGGGCTCGATCGTAATCGCCGGGAGAGGCAAGGAGGAGGTAATTGTTTGATAACAGGATCATGAAACAGAGTGATGCAGCCCTTTACAGAATGCCCTCTTTAGAAGAAGAGATGCCCCGGAATCAGGGAATTTTACAGGAAAGAGAGAACATACAGAGGCAGGCATATGAGGAAGGCTTTGCCTCAGGAGAGAAGGCCGGCTTTGCAGCAGGAGAGCAAAAGGCTTCCGTGCTGGTAGAGCGGCTTGAAAAAATAATAAATGAAATAACCGCATTTAAGGAAAATCTGATCGTGGAAGCAGAGGGTCAGGTTGTTGATCTTGCTTCTGCAATAGCCGGGAAAATAATAATTGAAGAAATTAATACAAAGCCGGGAATTATTATAACAATGGTAAAAGAGTCGTTGAAAAAATTGCAGAGGTTAGGCGCTATTACAATTAAAATCAATCCCGCATTATACGACCTCTTTATGAAAAAGAAATCCGAATTAATCGACATCCATGAGGATATCATCTTTGATGTCAACTCAAATGTGCCGGTTACAGGGCCCCTTGTAATAAGCGAAACAGAAGAAGTTGTAACGGATATTGATTCCCTGTTGAATAATATTATAGAAGAAATGAAGACGGAACATAGAATACAGAATACAGGAGACAGAATACAGGAGAACAGGATAGAGACTGAAGAGGATTAATTCAGGCAATAAATTATGGCAACAATTGATCTTGGCCCCTATATATCAAGTGTTAAGAATTCAGAGCCCCTGAAGGTTTACGGAAGGATAGTGGAGATAACCGGACTTACCATTAAGGCAACCGGACTTGATGTAAGTATTGGAGAGGCGTGTAAAATTTACTCTGATAACACCCTTCCCATAGATGCGGAGGTGGTTGGTTTTAAAGAGGGTAAGGTTGTCCTCATGGCAACGGGAGCTGTTTCAGGAATAAGGCACGGCAGCCGGGTATTACCGCTTGGAAAGAACATATCTGTAAATGTAAGTGATGATCTCATAGGAAGAGTTATTGATGCCGCAGGCAATCCCATAGACGGGAAAGGCCCTGTAGACGGTACGGATTATCCTCTTTTCGTATCATCACCGAATCCGCTTATGAGGCAGAGGATAAAAGAACCTATAGATATCGGTATAAGGGCAATAAACGGATTGCTTACCTGTGGAAAGGGGCAAAGGGTCGGCATTATGGCAGGCTCCGGTGTCGGCAAGAGTGTTTTACTCGGCATGATTGCAAAATACTCGGAGGCCGCTGTTAATGTTATAGCATTAATCGGTGAGAGAAGCCGTGAGGTGAGAGAGTTTGTTGAACGGAACCTCGGGCCGGAGGGGCTCAGGAAATCCATTGTTGTAGTATCAACATCCGAACAGGCGCCGCTGGCAAAAGTCAGGGGAGCGTTTACAGCTACTGCTATTGCCGAGTATTTCAGGAACCGAGGGAAAGACGTCCTGCTTCTTATGGATTCCCTTACCCGTGTTGCCATGGCCCAGAGAGAGATAGGGCTTGCGATTGGTGAACCGCCTACTACAAGAGGATACACACCTTCTGTTTTTGCCCTCCTGCCGAAACTGTTGGAAAGAGTCGGAACATCCGAGGATGCGGGCAGCATAACAGGGCTTTATACTGTTCTTGTTGAAGGGGATGATATGCTGGAGCCGGTTGCCGATATGTCAAGATCGATCCTTGACGGGCATATTGTGCTTTCAAGGGATATTGCCATGGAGAACCATTATCCTTCTATCGATATATTACAATCCGTTAGCAGAGTTATGCCTCATGTGATTGATGAGAGGCATAAGGAGTACGCCGGAAGGTTTATTGAGGTATTGTCTACGTATAAAAAATTCGAGGACATGATTAATCTCGGAGCGTATAAACAGGGGGCGAATACAAAGGTTGATTATGCAATAAAGATAATAGACAGATTAAAAAACTATCTGAGGCAGGATATGAATGATCTGGTAGATTATGCCGATGCCATGCAGGGGCTCTATTCAATATTTGATGAAATGGAAAAGGAAAATGCGTAAAACCGAAACAATATCAAAGATTCTGAAATTGAAAGATAATAAGAAAAAAGAAATTGAACTTGAAGTCAAGAAGGCGGCTGACAGGGTTGATGATGAGAAGTCAAAATTAAGAGCTATTGAGAAAGATTATAATGCCGGCCTGAGATTCTTCAATGAAAAGAATGCAGAGGGTTCGTTAACCGTAAATAATATAGCTTCATACTACGATTTTTTTACACGGATTAACAGCAGGATAGATGAGCAGAAAAAAGTCCATAAGCAAGTAAAAAATGAGCTTACATCCCTGAAAAATACGCTTGTTAATGCTCACAGGGATAAAAAGATGTTTGAAATATTAAGTGATAAAGCCATAAAAAGAGATAAGCGGGAAAAGGCCCTTTCTGAACAGAAAGAAGCCGACTTTTTTATGATTGCGAGGAAATTGAAATGATGAGAGTAATGCTTATTGCCGCTTTTCTGCTCATTGCCTTTAATGTTTATGCGGGAGAAGATATTGTAAGCCTTGTAGAACGGCAGAGCATTGAACTGGACAAAAAAGAAGAGGTTGTTAAAAAAGAAACGGCAAGGCTCAGGACATTAAAAAAAGAGGTGGAAGAGGATATAGTAAAATATACAAGACTTCTCAGGCAGATCGAGAAGTCTTTGCAACAGGCAGAAGAAAAGGGGGATAAAAGGTTAAAACATGTGGCAAAGGCATATGAGGCAATGCCGCCGGAAGATGCGGCATCGAGAATCTCCGGTCTTGACACTAAAACCGCAGTTCGGATATTACTCAAGATGAAAAGTAAAAAGGCCGGTCTTGTATTAGGCATGATGGAAACCAAAAAAGCCACCCGGCTGACAAAGGAAATCGCAAAACTCAAAAAGTAGTGTTTAAACTATAGTAACTCACAGGGTGCAGTTGTCAGGGGGCAGAATAAAATTTGAAGATTTTGATGTGTGGAAAAGAGCTTGCCCATATCAAGGAGTGTCTCAGATTTATATTGGAATAGACATAGACTGCATATACTTTGAAACCGGATATGTGTTTTCTGCCCCCTGCCCCCTGACAACTGTTCCCTGTGATTTAGCTGCCTGTTTCCACTTTTTTGCGCAGATATTCCTCGAGGTCTTTTTCGAGTTCCGTCAGTTTTTCAGGAAATGAGACTTTCTGTTCAGCTTCGTCCATTATAGTAGTATGAGTCAGCCTTTCAGCTTCCTCTCCGGCTTTCAGAGCAGCCTCGCCCGTAAGCACGTTCACACAACCGGATATTACTTCTTCAAGCGCTACAGTTGTAACCTTTCTTGAATTAGTAGCTATCACGGGCATTTCACCGTAGAATAAATCCTTTGCCCTTTTTGTAACCGCTATTACAAGCCTGAATCGAGTGTCGATTTTTTTCCTGTCAAATTCGACCGGTAAAGATATTACATCTGCATCATTCTTTCTCATGATTGTTTATTGAGCCTCTGTATTATTTTAAAACGGATATTTTAATTTATATTTTACCTTTGCTTTTTTCTGTGTCGGTAAATCTTTGGCGCAATCCCTGATGAGACTGATAGTTTCAGGTGGAATGTTTTTCGAGGCGGCATCAGAGTGTTTATAATATAAGTGTTTCAGAAGTGATTCCGCGTCACCGAAAATATCCGTGCAAA
>BDSY01000053.1 GCA_002897895.1 bacterium BMS3Abin06 | reverse complement strand
CAAGAGAACATGGATAAACAGATTGAACAACAGCAGAAAGGCTTGTTCAAGTAAAAAACGATAAAGAAGAAGGCACCTTTCAGGGCTTTATATTCATGCTACCGCCTCAGGCGGTAGTAGTTGACTATTTTTTTAAATCCCGATGACACGTGACATAGCATGCAATATGGTGTAGGATTTAATATTGTCACTGATTTATTTGTCATAAACAATATCCGGAAAATTTTACAAGGGGGTATCACAAATGAGTGATTTGAAGCAGAGGATATTTGACGCAGCCGGGGAGATGCAGTTAATCAACTTTGCAACCATCACGGAGGACGGTAAGCCCTGGGTGCGTTATGTAATGGGAAAAGCCGACAGTGATCTGGTTTTTCGTTTTTGTACGCGTCTGGGATCGAGAAAGGTTGCCCAGATCAGGAAGACCCCGGATGTGCACATTTCCCTCGGAGTAACAAGTCTTGAGACTGCAAAGAACTGGTTGCAGGTTGCGGGAACCGCTGAAGTTTCAACGGATAAAGCTGAACGCGATTCGTTCTGGTTTGATGATTTAAAGCATTATTTTAGCGGCCCGGATGATCCAGCTTATTGCATAGTAATAGTAAAACCCTACAGAATCGAATTTGGAACTATGGAGGGTATGACCCATGAAGTGTGGGAGTCGTAAACACCGGGTAGTTTTAATACAATCTTACTGTCATTGATTAATGTTTTCTTGCCTGCTTCATCAATTACATTAACGTATACTTTCCTCATTTGATGTAAGGCATCCTGTCTGCTTGTACCTCTTATTCGGTTTATACATAGTAATTCTTGATTAATCGAGTATCAGTCTGAGCTTCCCCGCTTTCGCGCTTTAATGTAATTCAGATCACTGATTTTCAATGAAATAAAGGATTATCTTATTACGTTAATGACCCATAAATAATGCTGGTGGGAGATTATATTCCATACTACTCAATAATAAAGGAAGATGTTGCGATAATGTTAATGATGTTCATTAAAATTCAGGGGGTGCAGAATGCTTAAAAAATGGGGATCAGAAAAAAGTAATGTTAATACCGATAGTTTTGAAAAGGATACCCGGAAGGATACCGGTAAAACTACAGGAAATATGACGTCCGATAAAATAACCGGAGACAGAAAGGTAAATAACATCCTCAAGGGAAGCAAAGTAATCGGAGATATCAACGTAACCTGTGACCTGGAATTGAGTGGAGATGTGGAAGGCAATATAACTGCGAAGGATAATTCCAATATTGTCATCAAGGGTTCCTGTAAGGGGAATATTGAGTCCGGGACGGGCGATATTGACATCAGGGGAGATTTAAGGAGCGGAAACATTACAACAGGCGGCAATGTATCAATCTCCGGCAAGTTCACGGGGGGAGAGGTAAAAGCAAAGGGCAAGATATTTGTAAACTGTGAATTTACAGGCCGGCTGGAAGGAAATGAGATCGAAATCGGTGCGAATGCCCATGTCAAGGGAGAATTATTTTACATAGAGTATATCTCTGTGTCCAGAGGGGCCAAAGTTGAAGTACATCTTTGTCGAATCCAGGAAGAGAGTAAAGGAAAAAATAAAACACCGGAGAAAAAGGTTATAGACATGACGCCCCCTGTTAAAGAATTGATTGGAGTGAAATAAATCGAGCAGTATAAATTGAAATGAAATAGATTGCTCATGAATTATCTCTGGAATATCCGGGATGTAGCCTCGTGGGTAGTGATGCCCCTTACCTTCCTCGCAACGATCATGCTGTCACTAAAGGGTCTGGTAAAAGTTCCGGGGCACAGGATAATCAGGCTGCTCCTTTTTCCAGTTTCACTCGTTCATGCAGCCAGATTTTAATCAGCGCTCCTCTGTCAACCCCAATCGTCTGACGTGTCAATCGTCTGACGTATCTCATCAATTTCATTTACCAGCGACTCGGCAACATCCAGCGTGATTCGTACTTTCTTCCCGGGACGAATAATTGTCGCTTTTGACATGTCTATGAGATCATGGATATCCTCCCCTTTGTCAAATCGCTGATCAAATTCTTTTGTATTTTTAGCCAGCTTTTGCTTTTTCATATAATTCCACCTCCTTTTTTCTCGATCTTCTTACGAAAATAATTCTAACAGCATCACTCTTTGCAGTATCCCATTCGAATTTCATGATTTATCATTATATATTTTGTACAAATATGCAACATATATAACACATACAATAGTCTATCTAAAAGTGACAGAGTTCCCGACAATTTAGCGAATACAGAAGCTGGAAAGCGTGGAAGAACTCGAATTCCGACCTGTTAATAATTATCCTGTTGGAGTCGGTTCGTTAAGATATACAGTCTGTGTTTTAGACTAAAAGGTGCAATTTTCTTTTAGCTCTTATTAGTGGATATTTAAAATGGCAATCCGTGAGTGGGAATAATGCAAGAAACAAGACCAGACCTCGGAAACTTTGGAAACTCTAAACAACTCGAAAAAGGGATATGAGGTAGCCTGTTCAAGTCCATAATTTTGATAGCCGATTTATCCTAGGTATATCTTTAACTGCGAACCAAAATTAAGCCGAGCTACTTCACATGCCAGTTCAATTATTTTTCTTATTTGTTGTTTGCTTACGTTGGTACCAACCCACCAACCAGGTTTAAATTCATGAGAAAACTCACTGGCTAAATCTGAACGGCCAGGATAAAGATCTTCTCTATTCGGTGCAACAAATCGTCTCGTCCTGCCATGTTTAGGCAACGATGCAAATCGTTCTAAAAATGTGTAATCCACATCTGATAGTGTTTTTAAAACTTCAATTAAAACATCTTTCGCATTACTTAAATGGCGTAATTCACCGTGCAAGATAAATCCATTTTTAATGCGCAATGGAAGATTTGTTTTAGGGCCTTTTTTTAAAATTTCTGTTTTTAGTTTTTCCTCAGAAGTTCCTTTAGTAGGCGAAAGTCCCAGTCCCATTTTAGCCTTTAAAAAAACAGTCGTATTTTTTCTTGTTTGTATACGGTTTACAATATCAGCATCTTGCATACAAACCCCTTGCCATTCCTTATTTGTGCGTCGCCAATCAATATCGGACAAACGAGATAATTGCGATTGCCAATTATTAGGATGTTCCTGGATAAGAGTTCTACCCATTGCACCCATTCCCCATAATACAACAGCATGTGTGTGAACATATTCTGGTCTTAATTCAGATGGTCTTAGCTCTCCCTGTTGCACTTGTTTCCACTCGCGAATATTTTCACCTACGGATTCCCAATATTTGCTAATAACTTCAGCCTTCTCATTTTGATTTTCCGTAGTAACGACACCAACAAGTTTACTGGAAGCATCATACACTGCACTCAGAGTAAAAAGTTTTGGTGAACGAAGTGGCAGGGAAATTCGGTCCTTATCCACTAAATTTTTAAATACTGAAACACTTTCAATTGCATCTAATACAATTTGCGCTAACAGGTCTCTACGGTTATAAAGAATATTTAAAGATTTTGAAGTAGTCTTTACTGTTCGATTTAAATCAGAAAACATTTGTTGCATACGATCAAGGTCTTCAAATGGAAATAGAACAACTGAAATAGTTTCATTCCCAAGCTCTGGATTCTCTTTAAGTGCTTCTTTTATAGCAGCCATTCTATGCTGCCCATCATTAATTACAAACTGACTTTCAAGTGGTAATTCAAGGATGCCAATGTCGGAACTTTCGGTAGAAGGTTTAAATAACGCTTCACCTTTATATGAAGCAGTTAATGATGAAAAAATGTACCCGTCTTCATTATCGACTATATATTGTGTTATATCCGGAATGCGGTTTTTTTGAAGAACACGCTGCGCTCTTTGTTCCGGTGGAAGTTCTGCCCAATCGTGAAAAGAAAAAAGTTTGGGGCTAAGGCTTAACTTAATCATTGCAATATAAAAATCACGATTGCCCATCCTGCCTCTCATTGCCGGAAATAAAATCTTCATTATTTGCCTCCTTTGTTTATCTTTTAAATTAGATTGTTTACTGAATTATACCGTTGTGTTTACTGATTGTCAAGCTCACAACAAGTATACATAACGAAATTTTATGGAGACAATTATGATTAAAAAAATCTCCCCCAACCCCTCTTTTCCAAAGAGGGAAAAAGAGGAAACAAAAATTGACCCACTTGATTGCACCAAGACCCATTATTTTCTTAAATCCCGATGACACGTGACATAGCCTGCAATATGGTGTAGGATTTAATATTGTGGGTGGTGTCAGGGCTCCATTCTTCAGGATTACTCTCTCAATTTTCAATTCATATAATTATAATTAACAAAACAAATGTCGGGGGTGGGCATGGTAGGCGAGACCTTTACGTATAGAATATCCGTGAGCTCATTATCATATTACATCAAGAGGTAAAGAGAGAAAGCTTTTTTTCGTGCCTGAAATTAGCGCACCTGCGATATGGCGCAAAGATGAATATTCCGGACCAACGCGAACAGTAGCTGAAAGTCATCAAGTCACTCCCCGTAATATTTGACTATCCTCTCCCGATTCTCAATCTCCTTATCTCCCTTATAATAAAGCTCTATGAACTCCACCTTGTCCTGGTCTTCGTGATAGGCATATATAACCCTTATCCCTGATCGCGCGCCTTTTCCTTTCAACGCTTTGCAGGCGAACTTTTTGGCCTTATATATTTTAGGTGAATGAATGCCGAGATCGGATATGTGAAAGATTGCCCTGCTGTCGACGTTATGTTTGTGAAATGCATTCATGGCAACCTTTATGAAAATCTTCAAATCCTCTTCAAGTGAAGTGAACCGTTTGGCTAACTTCTTCATGTCCTTTTCGAATTCCGGGAGATGAGTAATCTGTTTGAATAACGTCCCGACGAATTGACCGTAGAACTCGTGCCCCATCAGTCCTCATCCGTATATGCGCGCACTGAATAGGGCGGCGTGCGGTAAAAGACCGACTCGTACTCGATGACGTCTCCGTCACCAGTTGTGATCCATGGCACGTCACTATGAGAATAGGCGCTGATTTGGGCGGCATTCATGTCGGAAAGCCTGTTCAGGACATCGTCGATCACCTCTATCTCGTTTGCCTTAAGCCTGGTGAGGTCGGGTTTCCTCAGCGGCAGATACTTGGTCTGTGGATAATTGAAGTATCCGCTCTTGACTTTCTCAAGCTCCTCATGGGAAATAAGCTGGTCGATAATCCTGGCGAACTCGATGGGGGTGGGTCCATACTGGTTCTTCATGTATGTTGCCCCCATAAGCTGCTCCTCGTACTTCTCATAGAAATCAAAATCGATGAAATAAAGAAGCTTGTAGATGACGGTCTCACCGATGTTCGATTTAGAACCGACCTTGTTCAGAATATACAAGAGCACTTCCTTGAACTTCCGAAGATTCTTCTGCGGTACACTGATCCGCATCCGGGGCCTGGGTGACTTTTCTTTCTTCTCTTCGTGCAGGTGAACTTCCGGCTCCTTTCCGGGATTGAGAAGGTCATCCACAGGCACATGGAATATCCGCGAGAACTTAAGAAGCTCATCGGTAGCAATCTTGCGCAGACCGCTTTCGATTTGCGAAATGGCAGGCCTGGGCAGTTTCATGTGCCGTGCCAACGTATTCTGGCTCATGCCGGTCTTCTCCCGCAGTTCCTTGATCCGGCGCCCTATTTTCCCGTAGATGTTCATTAGGAGTCCTCCTTTTATCACCATATTATCACATGTAATATAATCCGTCAAGAGAATGTTAGATATTATTACAAAAGGATTCTGTGAAAAAGATAAAATAAATAGGGACACGTGACATAGTCTGCAATATGGTGTAGGATTTAATATTGTCACTGATTTATTTGTCATAGACAATATCCGGAAAATTTTACAGGGAGGTCACAAATGAGTGATTTGAAGCAGAGGATATTTGACGCAGCCGGGAAGATACAGTTAATCAACTTCGCAACCATCACGGAAGACGGTAAGCCCTGGGTGCGTTATGTTATGGGAAAAGCCGACAGTGATCTGGTTTTTCGTTTTTGTTCGCGTCTGGAATCGAGAAAGGTTGCCCAGATCAGGAAGAACCCGGATGTACATATTTCCCTTGGAGTGACAAGTCTTGAGACCGCAAAGAACTGGTTGCAGGTTGCGGGAACCGCTGAAGTTTCAACGGATAAAGCTGAACGTGATTCGTTCTGGTTTGATGATTTAAAGAATTATTTTACCGGCCCGGATGATCCAGCTTATTGCATAGTAATAGTAAAACCCTACAGAATCGAATTTGGAACTATGGAGAGTATGACTCATGAAGTGTGGGAGCCTTGAAACCCGGGGTTTTTCTGTAATATACAGTTGACAACACTAATTACTCTCCTTACAATAAAAGTAAGGAAAGTAATTTCTTACGGGAGGATTTATGCTTACTACGAAAGTAACATCTAAGGGACAAATAACTATTCCCAAAAAGGTCAGAGATAAACTCGGGATATCTAAAGGGGAAGAGATTCAATTTCAGGAAAAAAATGGTGTTTTCTACATAAAAAAAAGTATTAAGAAATCCCCTTTTGACAGGTGGGTGGGATATTTAACGAAACAAAAAGGTAAAGGCACAGACAGGATAATTGAAGAATTGAGAGGGAAATGATTACGGCAATAGATACAAATATCCTCCTTGATATACTCATTCCGGATGAAAAATTCTTCCTGCATTCCAAAAAATTAATAGATAAATATAGCTCTAAAGGCCGGTTAATTATATGCGAGACAGTATATGCCGAGCTTTCTTCTCAATTTCCTTCTGAAAAAGGGCTGAAAGACTGTCTGTCGGATACCGCTATAAGGTTAATATATTCGGATGAAAAATCACTTGTTCTTGCCGGAGAAAAGTGGAAGGCTTATTCAAAAAACAGAGCAAACAAACTTCAATGCCCGGCCTGTGGAAAGAGGATACCCGTCCACTGTCCTGAATGTAAACATACCATTTCATTCAGGCAACATATTATTAGTGATTTTATAATAGGCGCCCATGCCTTTGTCCATGCCGAGCTGCTTCTTTCGAGAGACAGGGGATTTTACAAAACATATTACAAAGACCTTAATGTTGAATAGAAACCCGGGATATCCGATAGTCAAGTAAGTTGATTATATCATGTCCATGGGAATTGATATGACAAATAACATAAAAGAGATGAAGCTCAAGGCAGAGGGTATAAGCTGCTCCGGATGCGTTGAGGACATGGAGAAGATTCTCCGGGATACAGAGGGGATATTATCTGCGTCGGTCAATTATGCAGAAGGACTTATTACTATCCGGTATGACGCTGAAATTATTGATCGAAAACAGGTATTTCTCACTGCAAGAAAACTGGTAGCGAAATTAAATATCATATCCGAGACAGAGGTATAAACAATGCAGGATTCAAGTTTAGACCTTTTATCTCTTATCTCTTGAAGCTCCTGTTCAGTCGCCATTTCTTATTTATCCCTTCACTCTCCTGATTTTTGCCCCAAGGAGCTTGAGTTTTTCTTCTATACCCTGATACCCCCTGTCTATATGGTACACCCTGTCTATTATTGTCGTGCCCTGAGCTGCAAGTCCTGCAACAACGAGCGAAGCGCTTGCGCGTAAATCCGTGGCCATCACAGGCGCGCCTTTCAATGATTTCACTCCTTTGACCTTGGCAATTGATCCTTCAACCCTTATATCAGCCCCCATCCTCCTCAATTCTGCAACATGCATAAACCTGTTCTCAAATATATTCTCTGTGATAAGGCTCGTTCCTTCAGCAAGGGTCATCAAAGCCATGAACTGCGCCTGCATGTCCGTTGGGAATCCGGGATACGGCATTGTTTTTATGTCTTCTGCCACCAGTTTATCCGGTCCTTTGACATGTAATGTATCTCCTTTGAAAGTGATAACTGTGCCGGTCTCCCTCAGCTTGTTAATAATAGCCTCTACATGCTCAGTGCTGCAGTTGTTAATTCTGACATCTCCTCCTGTTATGGCTGCACCGGCAAGAAAAGTCCCGGTCTCTATTCTGTCAGGAATTATTCTGTAATCTAACGGCCTGAGACTGCTTACACCGTTTATCCTGACAATACTTGTCCCTGCTCCCCGGATATTCGCACCCATTGATATTAATGCATTAGCAAGGTCAACCACCTCAGGCTCACAGGCTGCATTCTCAAGCACGGTCTCTCCGTCGGCGAGTGTGCCGGCCATCATAAGATTTTCCGTGCCTGTAACCGTCGGCATATCAAAGTAAACAACAGCGCCCTTCAGTCTCTTTGCCTTTGCATGGATATATCCTTCGGTCAGCGTTATTTCCGCCCCCATTTTCTCCAGCCCCATAATGTGCAGGTTTATGGGCCTTGCCCCTATTGCGCAGCCGCCCGGCAAAGAAACCTTTGCCTCCCCTGTTCTTGCAAGCAAAGGACCCAGCACGAGCACTGAAGCACGCATGGTCTTGACAAAATCATAAGGCGCCTCAATTGAGGATATATTTGTCGAATCCAGAATAACTTCACCGTTTTCCTGATGATAGCCCATTCCAAGGTATGCAAGGAGTTTGCCGAAGGTCGAGATGTCCCTGAGCCGGGGAACATTGTAAATGAGATTTTCTCCGGAGCTGAGAATAGAGGCTGCCATGACAGGAAGTGCTGCATTTTTTGCACCGCTGATCGATACTTCTCCGGTCAGACTTATTCCTCCCTCGATCTCTATTTTGTCCATCTTACCTGTATAATCCTTTCTATGCCGGCATAATCCTTCCGGACTTTCACGTCCGTATATCCAGCTTCATTCATCATATAAGCCACATGATTTGCGCAGCCGGCGCCCAGTTCAAACATGAGCATGCCTCTGTCTTTCAGAAACCTTCGCGCAGCAGGAATTATCTCCCTGTAATAATCAAGACCATCCTGTCCGCCGTCAAGGGCGCCAACCGGTTCCCAATCCCTGATTTCAGGTTGCAGGCCTTTAATATCATCAGTCCTGATATATGGCGGATTTGAAATAATGAAGTCAAACAACTGTTCCGGAATTTCAGTGTTGAGAGGCTCAAAAAGATGACCCTTAAAGAAAGTTGCATTCTTTATCTCATTGATTTCTGCGTTTTTTTTAGAATAATTTAGTGCAGTCTCCGAGATATCAGTACCGTAAACCTGTGCATCCGGGAATTCCCCGGCCAGAGCCAGAGCCAGACATCCGCTGCCGGTACACAAATCCAGGATCGTTGACCGTTGACCGTTGACCGTTGACCGTTGTTCCGGTTGTAATATTTGAGTTCTGAGTTCTGAGTTCTGAGTTCTGTATTCTGCATTCTGTGTTCTGATCATTTCAACAGCATATTCCGCCATCAGCTCTGTTTCAGGCCTTGGTATCAGAACACCGGTTCCTACCACCAGCTTCAACCTTAAAAAGTAAGTGCAGCCAACTATATATTGCAGGGGTTCGCGCCTGCCTCTCCTGGCGGCCATTTCCCCAATAGCTTTTTTCTGCCTGTCATTAAGTTCCGGGTTATCCCTGTAGAGGCCGGTCATGTCGATATTCAGGCCTTTCATTATTAAAAGCCCGGCCTCTTTCCCGGCAGCTTCTATACCACTATGGGTGAGTGTTTCAGATATTTCCTTCAGTTTTTCAATAGCGTTCATAATTTAAAGTTAGTGTCTGTGTATAAATTGATATTTTTTATTCTTGTCATGCCCGAAGTCTTTAATCGGGCATCCAGAACTTTTTGAAAAGACTGGATTCCGGCTTAAAGACTGCCGGAATGACAGACAGACATATTGAGTTTATACACAGACTCTGCTTAAACTTCCTTCAGTTTCTCTGCCTGATAATGGATAACGAGGCTGTCAATCAGTTCATCGAGTTCACCTTCAAGGATTGATTGAAGTTTATGGAGGGTGAGATTTATCCGGTGGTCTGTTACCCTGTTTTGAGGAAAGTTGTATGTCCTGATCCTTTCACTCCTGTCTCCGGAACCGACCTGTGATTTTCTTTCCTGAGCCCTTTCTTTTTCCTGGCTTTCAAGCTCAAGCTCATATAACCGTGAACGCAGTACCTTCATCGCCTTTTCCCTGTTTTTTATCTGTGAGCGGCTGTCCTGGCATTGCACGATCAACCCTGTCGGTTCGTGTACTATCCTGACAGCGGAATAGGTCGTATTTACTCCCTGCCCTCCGGGACCTGAAGAACAATATGTATCAACCCTCAAATCTTTTTCATTTATTTTCAGGTCGACTTCTTCGGCCTCAGGTAAAACCGCAACTGTTGCAGCCGAGGTATGTATCCTTCCCGAAGTCTCTGTTGTTGGGACTCTCTGGACACGGTGGGTGCCGCTTTCGTATTTTAAACGGCTGTATGCCCCTTTCCCCTGTATCGATGCGATTACTTCCTTTATCCCTCCGACGCCTGTAGAGCTCATATCCATTATTTCTACTTTCCAGCGTTTATTTTCCGCATATTTGCTGTACATCCTGAAAAGGTCGGCAGCGAAAAGACCGGCTTCATCACCGCCTGTTCCGGCCCTGATCTCAAGTATGATATTTTTTGTATCACGCGGGTCTTTGGGAACCAGCATCAACTTCAATTCACTTTCAACTGCGGGCTTTTTCTCCTTCAACTCCTCAAGTTCAATTTCCGCAAGCTCTTTCAATCCGTCGTCTCCACCTGCATGCAATATCTCCTCAGCCTCGCTTATTCCAATCAATATCTTCTTGTACTCCCTGATCTTCTGTACGATCTCCTCCAGGTCTGCCTGCTCCTTTGAGTACTTCTGGCTCTTTGTATAATCCGAGAAAATCTCAGGATCCGACAGAATCTTTGTCAGCTCATTATATTTATTTTCAATCTCTTCAAGTTTATCCAGCAGCATTGATCTCTCTCTCTCCTTTTTGTGAACGTTGAGGATCCATTTTCAGCGCTTCCTTTAATGCCTTGATAGCCACCTCTATCTGCTCCAGCGACGGCATGCCTGTTGTAAGCTTCTGGAGCCAGAGTCCCGGCATTGCCAGCACGCGTATGAACGGATGATTCAGTCTTTTTGATGAAAATTTAATAAATTCATAAGATAAGCCTGCAATTAATGGCATCAGGACAAGTCTTGATAATGCCTTTTCAATAAAAAGCCAGTCCTTTGGAATGAGGGAAAAGACCAGGATACTCAGCATCATCACCATTATCAAAAAACTTGTGCCGCACCTCGGATGCAGTGTACTGTATTTATCCGCATTTTCAGGAGTAAGCTCAACACCGGCCTCGAATGCATGGACTACCTTATGCTCGGCGCCGTGATACTGGAACACTCCCCTGATATCCTTGCTCATATTTATCAAAAGAATATATGTCAGAAAAACCAGGACCCTGATAATTCCGTCTACCAGGTTGAACATCAGGGAACTCTCGTTAATGGATTGAAACAGAAAACCCAGAAGTTTTGTGCCGTAAAGCGGAAGGAGCAAAAATAAACCGATGCCGATAATAAACGCAACTGAGACCGTAAGAAAGAGAGAAAAAGAGGACGGCTTCTCTTCCTCATGCCCTGATGCTTCTGCGGAATACATAAGCGCTTTTATCCCAATGGAGAGTGCCTGAAAAAGTGCGATAACGCCCCGTACCAAAGGCAATTTCAGAGGCCTCGGCAATTCCCTGATATTTTCTCTTTTTAAGACAATATCCCTGTCAGGTGACCTGACTGCAACAGTATAAACATTGCCCGATCTCATCATTACTCCTTCAATAACCGCCTGTCCGCCGATGTCATTCATTTGATGTAATTCCTCTGTATGTCTCTAACCGGATACTAAAAAAGGGAAACCCGCCACTCAATGTGTTTGAATAAAAAGCGCGAGTTTCCCTTTTAAGTTCAGCTATTTGTTAAGCTTTGCGTATTTCTTTTTGAACTTTTCAACCCTTCCCTCTGCATCAACCAGCTTCTGTTTGCCTGTGAAAAAGGGATGGCATTTAGAACAAATATCAACGTGTATCTTATCCTGCGTTGAGCGTGTGACAAATGACTCGCCGCAGGCGCATACAGCCTTGACTTCCTTTATTTCAGGATGAATTTTATCTTTCACTATAACCTCCGGTTATAAATATAGCAGAGAGAGGGATAATTTTTCAATACCATCGGGGGTCTGTGTATAAATTGCTGTTTTTTATTTTTGTCATGCCCGAAGTCTGTAATCGGGCATCCAGACCTCACTGAAAAGACCGGATTCCCGCTCAATAGACTATGGGAATGACGGCTCAATTGTTATGTTTATACACAGACTCTATTTCGTCCGGCCGTTAACGACTTTTTCCAGCGCCTTGCCCAGTTCTTCGATGTTATACGGTTTGTGCACAATACCGCTGAATCCGTATTTCCTGTAATGAGCCATTACAGGATCATTTGAGTAACCGCTTGATACTATGGCCTTAACATCAGGGTCTGTCTCGATCAGCCTTTTTACGGCATCTTTGCCGCCCATGCCGCCGGGGATTGTCAGGTCCATTATGACAACATCAAAAGGCTCCCCGGACTCCTTTGCCTTTTTATAAGCATTGATCGTTTCAGCTCCGTCTCCGGCATAGCTTACTTCATATCCGATATACTCAAGCATTGAGCCGATAGTATCTCTTACGTCCTTCTCATCATCCATCACCAAAACCTTCCCCCTGCCTGCAAACGCCACGCCTTCGGGCTTCCCTCCGGCCTCCACATTCCCTTCTGAAGCCGGCAGATAGATATAAAATGCCGTTCCCTTTCCCGGTTCCGATTCTACTGTTATATGACCTTTATGTTTGTTTATTATGGAATATGTAGTTGCAAGGCCGAGGCCGCTCCCCCCTTCTTTGGTCGTAAAATAGGGGTCAAATATCTTTGAAAAATGCTCCTTTTCTATGCCCCTGCCATGGTCTTTTATGGATATCCTTATATATTTCCCGTTTGTTAAGGGGAGGTAATTCTCCTGTGTGACAATGATATTTTCAGTCTTCACCTCGATTGTCCCGCCGCCGGGCATGGCATAAACAGCATTGATAATCAGGTTGTTTATCACCTGATTTATCTGCATCTCATCCACGTCTGCGGGCAGGAGATCATCTGCTGTTAAATAGCTGCATTTAACATTTGATCCGGTTAAAGCAAATTCCACAGACTCTTTTATGAGCTCCTTAACAGAGACCGTCCTGGTTATGGGCAATCCGCCCCTGGAAAACGTGAGAAGCTGCCGGGTCAGGCCTTTGGCCCTGTTTACCGCCTTTCTGACTTTCATTAATTTCTCATAGCCCTTTTCTTCGGGCTTCAGGGACATCATTTTCATATACAGGCCTACATTGCCGAGGATGATGGTCAATAGGTTATTGAAATCATGGGCAATCCCGCCGGCAAGGAGACCGATGGATTCAAGTTTGCTCACTCTTATAAGGTCTTCTTCCATTTTTTTCCGCCTGAACATCTCCTGCTGAAGCTGTTTATTTGTCTCCGACAGCCTGGTTGTACGCTCCTTTACAAGCTCTTCAAGGTGATTGCGATGTTTTACTAATTCTTCTTCTGCGTGCTTGAGTTCGGTAATATCCCTTGCAATACAGACCGTGGCTATCGGCTGATTATATTTGTCCTGCATTACTGAAGCAGAGAGACTGAGCATCCTTGCTTTGCCCCCGGCATTACTGTACGGGATCTCATAATTTTCGATCATTCCCCCTTCAATCAGTGGATTGAGTTTATCGGAGAAGAGCCTGTCGTCAATGATTTTTCCAACCGGCGTTCCTGTTAATTCCCGTCCGCCGTTGAACAAGCTGACAGCGGAGCGGTTTACTACACGGATAATCCCCTTCTGGTCAAAGACAAAGAGCGCATCCTTCATTGTGTCTATTATCTTCCCTGCGGCAAACGCAGGGGTGATGTCGATCAGACGGTATTTCCAGATCACCCTGGCAGCTATTACTATAAAACCGAAAATCGGCAGATAGCCGAAAGGGTAAAGGGAGATTCCAAAGGATGCGGAAAAATCCAGTGACGCAACATAAGCAATACCCAGAGCGGTTAACAGGCTTCTGATACGGTATTTGTGCGTAGTCTGCCCTGCAGCCTTGCGGTACTCTGTCCAGTAACAATGAAATATGGCGATCATCATAATAAAAAAGTATATGAGGAACGGATATCCGATCCATTCCAGCCTGGGGTAGTAACCCCAGTAATAATGATAAACCCCGCTGATAAAATGATTGGTTATGAATATCAATACGTAAAAAAAGGCTCCGATAATCCAGCTCAGCAATACAAATTTGGCGTACTTTCTATGAATGTTAAGCACTACAGTGGTAAATTGATAAGCTCCTGCAGGTATGAAAACAATGCCAAGGTAGGCTGTTTTTATCCATAATAATGCTGTAGCTTTATCTGTCGAACAGTAGACCAGGGAAAATAAAAAAAGCCATAGGAACACTGGAATAATCATTAAGAAAAAGCTGAGGCTTATCCGTGAGAACCGCTCACTGACAAGGACGGTTATCGCAAGTAGCAGAATCAGGACCGATGTAACAAACGGCGGAACCGCATAGATGTTAAAAGCATAATAAGAGAGGTCAAAAATTTGCATTATCACTTACGGCTATGGTTTTTATGAGGTTCTGTTTTTACAGCTTGTATACCGGCAGTCAGCATAGCCCCCGAATTACTAAAATTATATGATAATAATCGCTGTATAATCAAGCATTGCAACTGTCCGACAGGGTCACAGTTCACGGTTCCCGGTTTCTTTTCGCCTTTGTGCCCCTGTGCCCGGGTAGTTGAGCGCATTTTACATTTTTTATAAGCTTGTGATATGTTTTTATAAATTTAATTTTATATGGATGAGAGAATGAAAGTTAAGAAAGTTGTACTTGCATATTCCGGCGGACTTGACACCTCCGTAATTATAAAGTGGCTTAAAGAGACCTATGGCTGCGATGTAATTGCTTACTGTGCCGATCTCGGACAGGAGGAGGAGATCAGGGCCGTAAAAAATAAGGCGCTGAAGACAGGCGCTTCAAAGGCTTACGTAGTTGATCTCAGAGAGGAATTTGTAAAAGATTATGTATTTCCAATGCTCAGGGCAAATGCCGTTTATGAAGGCGCCTATTTATTGGGTACTTCGATTGCAAGGCCGCTTATAGCAAAAAAGCAGATTGAGATAGCAAAGAAAGAAAAGGCGGATGCAGTTTCACACGGCGCAACCGGCAAGGGCAATGACCAGGTGCGGTTTGAGCTTGCTTACTATGCATTGAACCCCGATATAAAAGTCATTGCGCCGTGGAGGGAATGGGAATTTAATTCACGGGAGTCATTGATAAACTATGCAAAAAAACACGGCATCCCTGTTCCGGTAACTAAAGCAAAACCATACAGCACTGACAGGAATCTCTTTCATATAAGCTATGAAGGGGGAATTTTAGAAGACCCCTGGGCAGAGCCCCCGGAAAATATGTTTACACTGACGGTTTCACCGGAAAAGGCTCCGGTAAAAGCGGTTTATATAGAGATCGGATATAAGGATGGAAACCCTGTAACTGTTGAGGGCAAAAAGCTTTCTCCTGCAAATCTCCTGAAAAAACTTAATACAATTGCCGGCAAACATGGTATAGGCAGATTAGATATCGTTGAAAACAGGTTTGTGGGAATGAAGTCCAGGGGAGTTTATGAAACACCGGGCGGCACCATACTGCACATTGCTCACAGGGCCGTCGAGTCAATTACCCTTGACAGGGAGCTGCTGCATTTGCGGGATTCACTGATTCCAAAATATTCTGAACTTGTATATTATGGTTTCTGGTTTTCTCCGGAAAGAGAGGCCTTGCAGGGCCTTATTGATGAAGCCCAGAAAGGTGTAACAGGAACCGTCAGGCTGAAACTTTACAAGGGAAACTGCATTGTAGCGGGAAGGAAGGCCCCGAAGTCTCTCTACAGCCCCGAACTTGCAACATTTGAGGCAGAAGAAGTTTATAATCAGAAAGATGCAGAAGGATTTATAAAACTGAATGCCCTGCGAATGAAATTACAGAAATCGAAACAATAAACTACCGTTATCCGTTAAACGTAAAACGGACACGGATTACGGACACGGGATTATGTCTGACCTTAGTTACTGGCTTGCCCTGAATTTTTTGCCTGATATCGGCCCTGTAGTTGCACGTAGACTCCTCTCGGCCTTCGGGAACCCTGAAAACATTTTTCAGATGCCGGTGGAAGAGTTGAGAAAGGTTGAGGGTGTCGGTGAAAACAGGGCCGGAAATATTACCGGGTTTAATCGCTGGGATACAGTCCGGAAGGAGCTTGACTCTGCGGAAAAAAATAATGTGAGTCTTGTCGCCTTTAATGATTCGAGATATCCCGAAGGGCTTAAACGTTTAAATGACGCCCCTCCTCTGCTTTATGTAAAGGGTGATTTAAAGGAGACGGACAAATTCGCTATTGCCATGGTCGGCTCACGCTCTTCAACTAATTACGGGATGCAGGTAGCAGAAAGAATGAGCCATAAACTGGCCTCCTCAGGACTGACTGTTGTCAGCGGGATGGCAAGGGGAATTGATGCTGCTTCCCACAAAGGGGCATTAAAGTCCGGCGGCAGGACTATAGCAGTACTGGGTTCAGGGCTTGATGTCCCGTATCCGTCATCAAACATAGGACTCATGAGAGCGATTCAATCTTCCGGCGCAGTTATCAGTGAATTCCCGTTCGGTACCCCGCCGAATAAAGAAAATTTTCCGAAGAGGAACAGGATTATCAGCGCCCTGTCATTCGGGGTTATTGTCATTGAGGCAGCGCTTGACAGCGGTTCTCTTATTACAGTAGGATATGCCCTCGAACAGGGCAAAGAGGTTTTTGCAGTGCCCGGCAATATTACATCCGGGAGCTCAAGAGGAACGAATGATCTCATTAAAAAGGGCGCCAGGCTTATTGAGCGTGCCGAAGAGGTAATTGATGAGCTGAGGCCGCAATTAAAGGGTATTCTCAGAGAAGATAAGTTGAGTTCCGAAAAAACACTGCCTGTAATGACTGATGATGAAAAGGCACTATATAATTATCTGAGTGCAGAACCAAAACATATAGATGCAATTATAAGAGGAATAAACATAACAACCGGCAGGGCATTATCGGTGCTGTTAAGCCTTGAACTCAAAGGAGTTATCAGACAATCAGAAGGGAAACATTTTTCCCTTAATTGAGTAGTTACGAGTAAAGTAAATAAAGGTTTTTTTTAAACTGCCGATAAAGACCGTTACAATGAAAAAATTATAAAATCTCCTCAACCCCTCCCGAAAGGGAGCAAGGGGGATTTGACAAGGAGCAGTTTCAAATGAAGTCGCTTTTGATTGTTGAGTCACCAACCAAAGTAAAGACACTAAGTAAATTTCTCGGAAAGAATTTTACTATTAAGGCGTCTGTCGGCCATATAAAAGATCTCCCCAAAAAAGAACTTGGTGTTGATGTCGAAAATAATTTGGCTCCCACATATGTTGTAATTGAGGGAAAAGAAAAGATACTGAAGGATTTAAAGAAAGCGGCAAAGACCGCTGAAAAGATTTTTCTCGGCCCTGACCCTGACAGGGAAGGCGAGGCAATAGCATGGCATATTGCCGGGGAGTTGAATGGCGCCTCAGGAAAGGTATATCGGGTTGAGTTCAATGAAATTACCGAAAAGGCAGTAACTGAAGCCATCAGGAATCCCAGAAAAGTCGATATGAATCTTGTTGACGCCCAGCAGGCCAGAAGGATCCTGGACAGGCTTGTCGGTTACAAATTATCACCGCTCCTGTGGCGCAAGGTGCGGCGGGGTCTCAGCGCAGGCAGGGTACAGTCCGTTGCGCTCAGGCTTGTTGTTGACAGGGAAAAAGAGATTGAGGCGTTCAAGCCTAAGGAATACTGGAGCATCACAGCGACGTTAGAGGGTAAGGAGCCGCCGCCTTTTGATGCAAAACTTTTCCATATAGACCAAAAGAAGGCGGATATTAAAAATGAAGCCGAGGCCCTGGGTATTGTAGATGATTTGAAGGGCAAAAGCTTTACAGTAAAAAAGATAGAGAAAAAGAAGAGAAGGCGCAATCCGGCCCCGCCTTTCATAACCAGCACACTACAGCAGGATGCGGCGAGGAAATTCAGATTTACCGCAAAAAAAACCATGCTTATTGCCCAGCAGCTTTACGAAGGCATTGAACTTGGAGGAGAAGGCTCAGCAGGTCTCATAACATATATGAGAACCGATTCAGTAAAGGTTGCCTCTGAGGCCCAGGAGGAAGCCCGCGCCTTGATAAGGGGTGAATTCGGAAAAGATTACCTTCCGCAAAAGCCCCCTGTTTACAAGAGCAAAAAGTCGGCTCAGGAGGCACATGAGGCTATCAGGCCGACAGCTGTAATCAGGACACCGTCAAGTATTAAAAGCTATCTGTCACGGGATCAATACAATCTCTATCAACTCATATGGAACCGTTTTGTTGCAAGCCAGATGCACCATGCGCTCCTTGAACAGACTTCCATTGATATAGTGCCTGAGTCCGGCAACGCAGGGGAAGCTGAAAAATACATATTCAGGGCAACCGGTACGGTTGTTAAATTTCCGGGTTTTATGAAGTTGTATACGGAAAGCGGCGATAATGGCTCAGACGAGGAAGGGCTTCTGCCCCAGTTAGCAGAGGGCGATATATTAAAGACCACAGGGATATTGCCGAAACAGCATTTCACACAGCCGCCGCCGCGGTATTCCGAAGCAACACTTGTCAGGGAGCTTGAGGCAAAGGCCATTGGGAGACCGAGCACATACGCCACCATTCTTTCAAAAATCCAGGACAGGAAATATACAGAAAAGATTGAGGGCAGGTTTAAGCCCACGGAACTGGGAGTGTTAGTGAGCGATCTTCTTGTTGAAAGGTTTCCGGAATTAATGGATTACAATTTTACTGCAAAGATGGAAGACAACCTTGACAGGATCGAAGAAGGCGGCCTGAAATGGGTTAATATTGTCATGGATTTTTACAAGCCTTTTGATAAAGACCTCGCCGAAGCAATGGAAAGTCTCGGCAGGGTAAAGCCTGAGGACATTCCTACGGATCAGGTATGTGAGAAATGCGGAAAGCCGATGGTTATCAAATGGGGCAGGCACGGCAGGTTCATTGCCTGCACCGGATATCCCGACTGCAAAAATACCATGCCTCTTGAGAATCAGAACGGCGAAGGGAAAGCACAGAGCACGGAAGTACAGGAGACTGATGAGAAGTGTGAAAAGTGCGGTTCTCCGATGGTTTTGAAATCCGGGAGGTTCGGCAGATTTTTAGCCTGCAGTAAATATCCTGACTGCAAGACAACAAAGCCTATCAGTACGGGCATAAAGTGTCCGGATGACGGCGGTGAAATTGTCGAGAGAATGACAAAGAAGGGCAAGCTTTTCTTCAGCTGCGGCAATTATCCTAAATGTAAATTCGCGTCATGGTACAAACCTGTAAACAAGAGTTGCCCGGAATGCGGAGCCGGCGTTTTAGTCGAGAAAAGGACAAAAAAAGAAGAGGTTCTTGTCTGTCTGAAAAAGGAATGTAAATATAAAGAAGAGCTTCAGAAAGATCCTGCCGAACAATCAACAGTTGTTCAAAGTAGTTCAAAATAGCTTAAACACCAATCTTTCCATCTGTGAACAAAAACCCGACCCACCCCCCTGACCGTAAGACTCTTGACGACATCGTCTTCGATATCCTTGGGCTGACACAGGAAGAACGGGATGAAGTCTGCTGGTCTGTGTGTAAACTTGTGAAGAATAAGCTTGAGAAGGCGAGGAGCGTGTGAGAAGATGGATTTGACAAACGTATATATGTGATATACAATATATACAAAATATATTTGGAGGTTAAGATATGTCAACTCAGATGATGATAAGGATAGATAACAAGGTCAAGAATAGACTCAGTAAACTTGCCAGAATTGAAGGCAAGACCACAAGCGAGATGGTAAGAGAACTTATAGAAAAATATATTGAAGAGCACGATATCGGCGCATACATTGACGACCTGTGGAATAGAATTGGCAAGAAACTGAAATCAAAAGGTGTAACATCTGCAACAATAAATAAGGCTGTAAAAGCAGCGCGCAAAAAACAAAAATGAGGGTTGTTATTGATACAAATATCTTTATCTCATCCTTTTTCGGCGGGAATCCGGGGAAGATTATAGACCTGTGGAAAAATGAAAAAATAACCCTCTGTCTGTCTAATGCTATTTTTGATGAATATATTGATGTTCTTCACAGAATCGGCATGAAGGACGAAGATGAACTTGAAGAACTATTATCCCTTTTCTCCAGGGGTTTCAGCATCCTGTTTACCACAAAAACACCAAAGATAAAGATTATTAAAGATGATCCTGATGATGATAAGTTTATTGAATGCGCTGCGGCATTAAAGGCAAATGCCATTATAACAGGGGACAGGGAAGTCCTTGCCATAAAGGAATACATGGGCATCAAAATATTAACACCCAGGCAGTTTTTGGAAATCAATGAGGAGAAGGGGACAAGAGCTTAATGGTCTATGAGGTCAACAATTTATTGACTCTTAACCCTACTTTAATGAAAGCAAATGATTTGCTTTTGGAAAAACGGGAGCTGAAGTCTATTTTCGAAGAATGTGGCATTAACCCGGCTCCTCCTATCCGTGAGCAAAAGCCTAATCCCCTTTCTGACCGCAAAGCCCTTGACGACATCGTCTTCGACATCCTCGGGCTGACACAGAAAGAACAGGACGAAGTCTACAGGTCTGTGTGTGAGCTGGTGAAGAACAGGCTTGAAAATGCAAGGAGTGTTAAATGAAGCGGATGTGGACGGTTTGATTCTAAAATAAAAGTGTTCTGATCCTTTATGGCTTTGTATTGTACGTGAGAGATATATGAAAAATTACTTAACCATTGCAAGAAAAATATTTGCCGGGATCAGATATGAAGCTTCAGAGGAAGATGTAAAAAGACTTGCCGACAACATGGCGCTCCTTGAAAAAAGAGGTCTTGGCAAACTCAATCAAAGGTTAATCGATAGTGAAAGAGGAATTTGGGCTACAATTGCAGAGCATAATTTTGCTGTGATATTGGTTTCCCAACACTGCTCTACAAGTTCAATAAGCTATGAGCCTGATATCGGATCACAGCGCCCACCGGATTATAAAGTTGAAATAGGAGACATTACCTATTGGATACAGATGAAATACCTATCCAAGTTGGAAAGAGAGAACAGACAAGACAAAATAATACAGCAAATTAAAAGAGATGCGAAAGAGATTAAAGTTGGTAAATTAAAAGAAAGCGTGAACGGGTTGAGAAAATCTCCTCGCTTTCGCCCGAAGAAAAGGAAATATCTTGTCGTATGACGCCAGAGACAATCAAAAAAGTGCTCGAATGGCAATATCCTGGACCGATTGCTGACTATTCCCTGATTCTATATATGAACAACAGTTTTAAGCATCTCCTTGAAGATATAAAAAAACTTCTTAGCTATGATATGGTTGTTTATCACAATATGAAACCACCATGGGACAGGGAAATTTAGGATTATCTTAGTCTTTTCCGAAGCCCATAGGTTTGAGTAGAAGTTTGAGATTGTGGATGGAAGAGAATGACATTCTATAAATATCATAACAAACTTTATTGTGTCGTCTGCGAGTATGTGAAAAACCGCCTTGAGAAGACAAGGAGTGTGCAAGTGGAATTATGAGCCCGGAAGACTTTGTTTGTATATATTGTGGAAAGACAGCGCCTGAAGCAGCGCCCTCTGTATCACATTTAATCCCGGACTTTTTAGGTGGCGTGTTAGAACTACATAATGCTGTTTGTATAGGTTGCAATACCAGAGTAAACAGAGAAATAGAAGAACCAATGAGAAAGCCTTTTGCTTATTTAAGAAGCGGGCTTGATCTTAGAGGCAGAAGAAGACGTGAAATTAAAGTTCCGGCAAAAGTAAGGATTCTTGGCGTGGAATTAGAGACGTGCCTAAGTTCAGATATACAAATACCGCCATTTGAATATCATAAAGTTAATGATGAAAAAGGACTGGTTATTATAGGAAAAAAAGATTATGTTGAGGAAGAGAAAAGAAAAATCGACTCCAATCCAAGAAAAGCTGGGAATGGGAAAAGATTGAAGGCACTCCTGAACTTGAATTATTTATAGAGGCACTGCCCCTTAATGTGTTAATAGGTAATGAAGGCCGGAGATTGGCGGCGAAGATAGCATTTGAGAGATTTTGTCAGATGAGGTCATCTACCTCATTGGACGATAGCTGCTATGATGGAATAAGAGAATTCGTTCTGACAGGTAATACAGGAAGCATCTTTTCAAATCTTTTTTTCGATGATAAAGTTATGAATTGCAACTTCAACATCCCATTTCCTTGGCATGGCATTTTCCTTATGCAAAAAGGATATAGCCTGATATCAGTGGTAACGCTTTTTGGGCTTTTCTATTTTTTAGTGATTCTTACAACCCGGGCTCGAATAGATGCAAATTGGGATGAATGTATATTGATTCATCCTCGGACTAAACAAGAGATAGTTCCGGGCTTGCGTGGCAGTCTTTCATCCACGATACCTGACTCGGCTTTCAAAAAAGTGGACAATAATACATATAAAAATGCTGCTGAATACGCAATTGACAAATTAACCAAAGCCTTAAACTCAGCCGAGTGCGTAATAATTACCGGAAAAAAGCGGACTTGAGAATAAGGGAGTGTATAAATGCTCTACCTCTACCTTGACGAAAGCGGAGACCTGGGCTTTGATTTCTTTGGTAAAAAGCCCTCAAAATTTTTTACAGTTACCATCCTGACAATTAAGGGAGTTGAAAATAACCGCGCTTTAGTTAAGGCAGTGAAAAAGACCATCCGCAGGAAGTTGTATAAAAAATCATACTCTGAATTAAAGGGTACTCATACAGCTATTGAAGTTAAACAGTATTTTTACAATCTGGTGTCTCCCATTCCTTTTGAGCTTTATGCACTCACGCTGAATAAGAGACGGGTATATGATTCCCTTTCACAAAAGAAGGATAGGGTCTACAATTTTATCGCACGTAAAGTGCTCGATGTCATTCCCGTTGAAAACGCTTCGTCAAGAATCAGTCTTGTAATAGACAGGAGCAAGAGCAAGAAAGAAATAAGTAAATTTGATGACTATATAATCCGACAGTTAAGCGGCAGAATAGAACCGCAAATACCACTCGATATCGATCACCATCTGTCCCATGAAGACCAGCTTCTTCAGGCAGTTGATTTATTTTCATGGGGAATTTTCAGAAAATATGAAAAAAATGATACGGAATGGTTTGACGTTTTTAAGGAGAAGATCAAATACGATGACATTTATCTGCCATAAAAAAAGAGCGTGCCCTGCAGGTGCGTGCCCCCTGGCTTAGCCAACCTATGGAAGGGAACACCAGAGGAACCTACAACGGTCTTACCGCTCACTTATAAATATGAAACAATAGTGGTAAAATGTCAAGTGCTGAACCAGTATTACATCGGCGTCAGAAAGACTTAACAAGGATTGGAACAGGCCAAAAAGATGCAAAATATGTATTTATAAACAAATAGCTTTTATTTAGTGTCTGTTTATAAATTGCCGTTTTTTGTTTTTGTCATACCCGAAGTCTTTAATCGGGTATCCAGAAGTCTTTAAAAACACTGGATTCCCGCTCAACAGACCGCGGGAATGACGGCTCATTTCTTGAGTTTATGGACAGACTCTATTTAGTTGCCAGGCAACAAAAATTACTTGCTATAGCAACTAATTTGTTGCAAATGCCTGGAAATTTAAATGTTGATTTACCAGAAAAATAAAAAAGAGCGCGCCCTGCGGGCTTGTTACGCTGTAACTATAGCCAACCGATGGATGGGAACACCACAGACAACCCACAACGGTCTTACCGCTCAATTGTATTTTAACATTTTCACTATGCTTGTCAATTATATTAAAAATAACCCATGATCCCTAAAAAGATTATAGGCAACAGCGACATAAAACTGTCTGATTTTCTTAATGATGTACTCAAGGAAATCCTCAACGCTCAATTTGATATCGCTACCGCCTTTTAACCCTGATCAGCTAAAGTTGATCACGATAGATTTTGTTTCATAAAAATCTCCTCAATTGCCTTCTCCATATCCTCCGGCAGCGGCGCACTGAATTCCAGAATCTCTCCGGATGCAGGATGACTTAATTTCAGACTGCAGGCATGCAGCATCTGGCGGCTGAAGTTTATTGTTTTCTGTTTCAGCTTCAAAGAAGTCTTCTTGCCGTATGTTTTATCACCTAATACGGGATGTCCGACAGAAGCGAAATGGACTCTTATCTGATGTGTCCTTCCGGTGAGTATCCTGACTTTTGCAAGTGTAGCAGAGTTGAATCTTTGCAAAACTTCAAAACGCGTAATCGCCTCTTTCCCTCTTCTTGTCTTCGTCGACATCTTTTTTCTGTCTGAGACAGACCTGCCGATTGCCGTCTTTATTTCACCCCGGTCTGTTTTGAGACCGCCATACAGGAGGGCCAGATATTGCTTTTCAATTTCCTTATTCTTAAATTGCTTAACGAGGTCGTAATAAGCCATATCATCTTTGGCAATTACTATCAGGCCGGAGGTGTCTTTATCAAGACGGTGAACAATTCCCGGCCTTAAGGGAGCGCCTATGGAAGAAAGTTTTTCACATCCCGATATTAAAGCATTCATCAGCGTCCCGCTTTTATTCCCTGCAGCAGGATAGATGACCATATGCGGCGGTTTATTAACTACGATGATATATTTGTCTTCCCATATAATGTCTAAAGGTATATCTTCGGGTACAAGTATGCCCTCCGGCTCATCGGGAATGATTAATTCTATCCGGTCACCTTCCTTTATCTTATAACCTGCTTTTTCCGGATGTGAATTGACTGTAACCAGCTCCTGTTTAATGAGTTTCTGAATATGCGAACGGGTCAGCCCGGATTCTGAAGAGATGAAGGCATCAAGTCTGTTGGCTTTTGTTTCACGGGAAACATTATAAACAGTTTTTTGCATTGGGATATTTTAGCAGAAAGACGGTATGGAAGTTGATTATTAATATGTTAAACTATAAATAAAAAAACGGCCTGAACGGCATTTAAAAGCTGCCGCTCTGATAGTATAAATGAAAAAATCAGCACCTGCAATGAATCTGCACAATAAGCCCGGCGTTCCCCGTCAGGACAACTTTTATCCTTCGATTCTTGAGAGCATAGAAGAGGGGATTGTTGTCATAGGCATGGACAAAAAAATTATCTTTATCAATAAGATGGCAAAGTCCCTTATCGGGGTGCAAAATGAGATTGCAGAGGGGGTGCACTGCAATGATATAATTAAGACAGACCTTTGTTCGGAGAACTGCCCGCTGGATTCGAGGGACAGGAACAGCAGATGTACTTCCCATTTTATTAATATCAATCTGTACAAGAGAAGCGGGGAAAGCGCTTCCGCCTCTATTCCCCTCTGTCTGAATGTAGCCCCCCTTAACAATAAGGACGGCAAGATGATCGGCATTATAGAGAACTTCAGGCCCATGAGCGAGGCCATTAAGGTGATAGAATCACTGGAGAGGAGCAATATCCTTCTTGCCCAGGAAAAGAACAGGATAGATTCATTTATAAACAGTCTTGCCGACGGTGTATTTACTGTAGATGAAAAGTTCAGGTTCACAAGCTTTAATAAGGGGATGGAGAAACTTACCGGTCTGAAGGAACCGGATGTCCTGGGGCTTTTGTGCAGCGAGGTATTAAGCGGTGATAATTGCGGCAGAGAGTGTCCTCTTTCGCATACGTTAAAGAACGGTTACGGCCGGGCAAATATCAGGGAGCGAATCACAGGAAAAGACGAAAACACGATCCCTGTATTTATAAACACAGCCATTCTTAAAGAGGGCCCGGTGAATAAAGGATTAATCGCTACAATAAGGGATGCCTCGGAGATTGAGAGATTAAAGAAAGAGGTTGAGGGCAGGTATCAGTTCTCGAATATTATCGGCAAAAGCGAGAGGGTGCAGCAAATATTCGAGTTAATAGAGACCCTGAGTGATACGGACTGCACCGTACTTATTGAAGGGGAAAGCGGTACGGGTAAAGAACTTGTAGCAAGGGCCATCCACCATGAGAGTTACAGGCGAAACAAACCTTTTGTAAAGGTCAACTGCAGCGCTATAGTGGAAGGGCTTTTTGAGAGTGAGCTTTTCGGCCATGTTCAGGGGGCATTCACCGGGGCGATAAAAGATAAGACAGGCAAGTTTGAGCTCGCGGACGGCGGTACGATTTTCCTTGATGAGATCGGGGAAATGCCGCTTGCTTTACAGTCAAAGCTTTTAAGGGTCATCCAGGATATGGAGTTTGAAAGGGTCGGTGACACAAAGATATATAAAGTGGATGTAAGGGTCATTGCTGCTACAAACAGGAGCCTGCAGGATGAGATAAGATCCAAGAAGTTCAGGGAAGACCTTTATTACAGGCTTTGTGTGGTTCCGGTTACAATGCCTCCTCTCAGGGAAAGAAGGGAAGATATCCCGCTGCTTATCAACCATTTCCTGGAAAAGTGTTCGATGAAGATACCGCACAGGCAGAGGATTATTAAGGTAACACCAATGGCCCTGTCCGCGCTTATGGATTATCACTGGCCGGGGAATATCAGAGAGCTTGAAAATGCAGTAGAGCATGCATATATACGTTCAAAGACAAACAGGATTGACCTTGAAGCCCTTCCATCCTCAGTAACAGGCAAATCTGCTTCTGCTCCACAGGTGACTACTGCACAGGACGAAGAGGGAGCCCCCCCTGCGGGCAGAGAAGATATGGAGAGGTTTTTTCTTGAAAAAATCATTCAAAAATACAATGGCAATAAAACCAGAGTGGCAAAGGAGTTAGGTGTCAGCCGGACTACTCTGTGGAGAAAGTTAAAAAAACACAACTTAGTAATTTAGTGAAACACATTGAAACATAATTCCAAATAAGTGTTTCAAACGTGAAACACTTTGAAACACTTATTTTCATCCAATTTCATTCCTGCAAATTCCTGCCTCAATTTTTTCAATAAATTCAATGAGTTATTAAATTAATTAATTAGTGGCATTACAATTGCGACTAATAGTAATATCTCGTTTTGAATTTAGCCTTAGGATACATTTTCCGGATTTCACTTTTGATACAATACAAATTTTTCCGGCAGCCATATTTTAGCATTGAATAAAATTGCCGGTTTTACCGGCTTACAGGGAACCATAGAGAATGGTTCTATCATCTGATTTAAGGGAGGTATTTTATGAAAGGATTTATTGTTTTTCTTCTCCTCTTTGCTCTTGCTTTCCCTGCAGCTTCATATTCTGCTACTCAGGGAGACCTCGAGCAGAAGCTTAATGATCTGAACATGCAGCTTGAGAAAATCAAGAAGCAGCTGGGAGATATGAAGACACAGGAGATGTTCCAGGACAGGAGAGTTTCTGTTGTGGAAGAAAAGGCCGGGGACATGGATAGTAAATGGTCATGGCTCACGATCGGCGGTGAGTACAGGTTCAGGATTGATTCACTCAAGGGAAAAGTGCATGACTATATGCAGTATAATTCATCAGCCAGTTATCCTGTATCAGGGATAACTTATTTCGCTGCTCCCACAGAAAGCTATAGTGTCAAGAACGATTCCGTCATGTTCAACCGCTTCAGGCTCAAACTGAATGCCCAGGCAACGGAGAACATCACGCTGAAGACCCGTCTCTCGATGTACAAGGTCTGGGGACACGGGAGCATGGCCCCTGTGCAGGGCAGCTACTTTGCAGACAGGGCCATGGGCGCCTTTGACGGAACCGCAGGCTATGTGCCACAGGATAATACGCTGAGGGTAGACTATTCCTTTGCCACATGGAGCAACATAGCGGAAACACCTGTATGGTTTTCAATCGGCAGAAGATACTCCACACAGGGAGTGCCGACGAACATCAGGCAGAATACCGATAAAATAGGCACAGCAGGTGTGGCCGGACAGTTAATCGATTATGCTTTCGACGGGTTGACTCTCGGATATGCACCATACATTGAAGCACTTCCAGGGGCATATGCGAAGTTCTGTTATGGCCGGGGATATGACAGTGGTTTTGAAAGCGATGCACCCGGAGCCGGCAATACAAAAGATACGGACTTTATCGGTATCTTTATTGATCCCATTTATACAGACAACCTCAACGTTGAATTGCAGTTAATCAGGGCATCCGATATATTCAATACTCTCCCTGACGGAGGTGTATCAGCCAATCTCGGTGATGTTGACAATTTTGGCGCATATGTCAGCGGAAAGCTTGAGGATATAGGTATCGGAGACCTCAACCTCTTTGTCTCCGCAGCCATGAGCAAGACACGCCCGAATGAGAATCTCTACGAGATGGACTTCTTTTCAGTGGGTGGCACTACAATGAAAGGCGGTTACGGGCTGCTTTATGACGACAGTGACCCGATGACATCCGGCGGCCAGGGCAATAAAAGCCATAGCGGAAAATCCATTTATACCGGTGCAAGATACGATATTAAGAAGACCGGAACAAAAATAGGAGTTGAATACAACTACGGTTCAAAGTACTGGATAACCTTTGCTCCTGCTGCTGATGACTTATGGACCAGCAAACTCGGAACAAGGGGTTCCGTGTATGAAGGGTATCTCATACAGGAACTGCCCGAGACACCTGTTTCTAAATTCGGAAAGGCATTTGTCCGGGTCGGATATCAGTACTACAAGTTTAATTACACGGGTAGCAATAACTGGATTGGTGAACCCAAAAAGATAGACGACTTGAATAAGACTGACCCCTCCCTTACCCAAAGCCTTGCACCTCTCGAAAGCGCACAGGATATTTATCTGACATTTGATGTAGCATTCTAAAACAGGAGGTGAATATGATGAGATTCAGACGATTGATTATACTGCTCTCTTTCATCCTGGTGTTTGCATCCGGGACCGCCCATTCCGGAGATATAAAAAAAGGCGAGGCACTGTTCAATGACAGCAGCCTT
>BDSY01000052.1 GCA_002897895.1 bacterium BMS3Abin06 | reverse complement strand
ACACCTTCGACATATGCCCTTGAGCATACACTGCCAAAGGTTGCCCTCTATGTGCCAAAGCGACTGCTTACAATAATAGTGCCGGATGATGTGGTCACCAAGCTTGTAAAATCAATGATCAGTGTCAACCGGACAGGCAAACACGGAGACGGAAAGATATTTGTCTCCCCTATAGAGAACGCTCTCCGGGTACGGACAGGTGAAGAGAACGGCGAGGCAATAGCATAAAGGCAGCAATCAGCGTTCAGCGCTCAGCATTCAGCAATAAGGAAATACCATAAATAAGTATGTGTGGACTTTTTTCTTTGTGCTGAAAGCTGACGGCTGATTGCTGATTGCTCAAGAAAGGAAAGGAGAAATCATGCAACAAACTATTTGTCACACAAGGGGCGGAGAACCATGGACCCCGAAGTATATCGAATCAATTGATGTTGAAAAATGTCTCGGCTGTGGACGATGCTACAAGGTTTGCGGCAGGGATGTCCTTGAACTTATAGAAAAACCCTTTGAGGGAGAGGATGAGTTCGGAGATGATATGGGCAATAAGGTGATGTCTGTGGCAAATCCCGGAAACTGCATCGGTTGTGAGGCATGCGCAAAGGTCTGCACACGGAAATCCCAGGAGCATGTTGTAGCTGTTTAGGGTTTTTAAAAAACCTGGAAAAACAAACCCGAACCTGTCCGTCGCCAATGGGCTTGTGCTGGCTCCGACAGATAAAACCGTCCAACTCTCAGACCTCGATTATGCGATGCCTTGGGATGTTCAAAGAGAATAGATGGAATTGTTATAAAGAACGAGGTCTGTCAACACTATAGTGAATTTAAATGAGTTTTTAGACAAGCTCTGTGTCCCCATTTTTTCTTCGGGCAGGCCTTTTCTGATATTGACAATCTGTACAGATTATGCCATATTATTATTAAATTGTACAATTAAGGGGAGGACGTTATGGGAGAGCCCGTAAAAAAAATGAAGTTAAGCGACGCCAGATCCAAATTAACTCAACTGGACAAGTTATTAAAGCCCGGTGAAGTTATGCAGTTGACCAGAAGAGGAAGAAATTATGCCCGCATTGAGCTAACTGGAGAGATGGACCGTTACGAGGCTGTTTTAAAGTCTATCGAGGCGCTGCCGGAATCAAAAGAAAAACCACGGCCGGTAGCCGGAAATTATAAATCCATTTTATATGGGAAAAAATAGTGCCGACACTGAAAGGTTTTAAAGAAATCTACTGCGATGCCAGTTTTTTTATAGCGCTTTTTTCAAAAAAAGATACAAAACACAGACGGGCATTGGAACTATTTAATGAAATAAAGGAAAATAAAATTGTGATTCATACGTGCTGGTTTGTTATCTCCGAATCAATGACTGTTCTTCTCTATCAATATGGTTATTCCGAGGCTCTTGCTTTCAATCAGTCGGTTGACCTTTACAGGATTTATTCTCCTACGGAAAGCCGGCATCATCAAGCCATTGCCTTATTTAATCTTTTTGGCAAAGACAGAAAGATATCCTTTGTGGATGCCCTTTCAAAGGTACTCATTTCAGGAGAACTTAAGAACATGCCTGCCCTCTCTTTTGATAAAGATTTCAAGGCATTGGGTCTGACTACTATATGCTGAAGTGAAGCTCCCAGCCTGCAAGAGGAAGGAGGGTTAATTATGGATGTGCCTTATTGTATTGGAAGATGCAAAGTCTGTCCATATTATCAAGCATGTCAAAGACCGATTGATAGTGTGATTTTGGAGAGAGAATTTCCCCTGCCCCCTCTTTTCCAAAGAGGGGAAGAGAGGAAGTAAAAATTGACCCGCTCGATTGCACAAAGACCCGGAAACCTGTCACACTGGAAAAAACGGCATATAAATAAAATCACAAGAAATTACTTCGTGCGACGAAAAGTTAAATTTTAACAATAAAATGGAATCCTGAATTTTTTAAATTTTTTATTTTATTTTTCCGGTCTCCGGTTTTATACTTAATGCCAAATGGATAAAATAAAAAATGATGTGTCTTCCCCTGATAACCAAAAAATCCGGACGGAAACCCTTCATATAGCACTTCTCGCCGCCTATGCAGTCGGCCTGCACAGTATTGAGGCATTAATACCGACCCCGGTTCCATGGCTCCGCCTGGGATTAGCGAATATCATAACCCTCACAACACTGTACCTGTACGGATTAAGGGCAGGCATGATCGTAACTCTCACAAGGGTTTTTATCAGAAGTCTTCTGGCAGGAACATTTCTCGGCCCTGCTTTTGTCATGAGTCTTGGCGGAGGAATAGCGAGCACATTGGTCATGTGGGCGGTCAAAGCCATCCTGGGGAGATTTTCCAGCCCCGTAAGCGTAAGTTTTTTCGGCGCACTGACCCATAATATCACCCAGCTTTTCCTTGCATATATCTTATTTGTCAAAAGAATTGAGGCAATATTGCTCGTAAGCCCGTTTATTATATTTGCAGGAATCATAACCGGCATCTTTAACGGGATAGTGACCAACCTTATACTTAAAAAAATCCGGCAGTCAAAAGAGCAGGGGAAGAATTCTTGTTAAACATTTTCTATAGCTGAACTATTACTGTTTTATCCCTTTCAAGGTTGCTGAAAGTCCCTTGCCTTCGGTATACTTCAAGGTCAGAATGTAAAATTCTTTTATTCATAGTCTGTTATCAGGCAGGAGGATTTCGTGCCCCTTTTTGGTGAACTCTTTGTAAGCGAGTTAATAAAAAAACCTGTCCTTGACCCTAAAGGGGATGAACTCGGTAGCTTAAAAGACTTTGTTGTTATCAAGGGCGCCCCACTCCCCCGCGTTTCAGCCCTGATCCTGGAGGAAAAAAAGAAACTCTACTGCCTTGAATGGGAAAACGTCGGCATTTTCAATAAACGCATAATTTCTTCCAAGGTTTATGCCCCGAGAGTCGAACCATATGAGCCTTCCGATGAGATACTGCTGATTGTTCGGGACATCTTTGACAAGCAGATCGTTGATGCAGACGGCGCCAAGGTCGTGCGTGTAAATGATGTACAACTGGAAGGTCAGAATAACCATGCCTGTGTCAGCGGCGTTGATGTCGGGATCAGGGGTATCCTCAGGCGACTCGGCGTAGAGAGGAAAAGTGAGAAATTCTACCGGTTACTGGGTAAGACACTCCCCCAGAACATAATACGCTGGAGCTTTATCCAGCCCCTGGAGCCAAGGCTTTCAAAGATAACCCTGACTGTCCCGCGCCAGATGATTTCCGCCCTCCATCCGGCTGATATAGCGGATATTATCAGCAAAGTGCCTCATGAGCAGGGCATAGCTTTTTTTAAGGGCTTGGACCCTAATGTTGCCGCTGAGGCGCTTCCCGAGCTTGATCCCGACCTGCAAAAGGCAATTATTGAAGATGTTGATAAAGATTATGCGACCGATGTTGTTGAAAGAATGCCCCCTGATGAGGCCGCGGACCTGATTGCTGATCTTGAGACCGATAAGGCCCAGGAACTCCTGGAGTCAATAGAAGAGGAAGATGCCCAGGATATCCAGGAATTGCTTGCCCATGAAGAGGATACGGCAGGCGGACTCATGACCAATCAGTTTATAGCCTATGCCCCGGACCTGACAATTCAGGAAGCGCTCGAAAAGTTCAAAACAGATGCCCATGAAGTTGAAACCGTCTATTACATATATCTTGTTGAAAATGAGAAGCTTATCGGTGTTACCACCTTAAAGGACATGCTGCTTCACTCACCCCATGTGACCCTGTCTGAAATCATGGAGACAAAGGTAAAGACCGTCTCTCCCGGCACAAACCAACAGGCTGTTGCAGAGACCATATCCAAGTACAATCTGCTTGCGATTCCTGTTATTGACGATGACGGGGATCTTCTCGGCATTGTAACAATCGATGACATTATAGATTTCCTCCTCCCGCCTTCGTCAAGGAAAAAGAGGAGGAGTGTATGAGTCGCAGCAGGCTTTCAGTAACCTGGAAAAAACTTCTTTTATTCATGGCCATTATAGGCCCCGGGATAATAACCGCTTCAATTGATAATGATGCATCCGGAATTACGACATATTCCGTTGTCGGCGCACGTTACGGCAATATGCTCCTCTGGACATTAATTCCCACCACTGTAGCGCTTATTGTCATCCAGGAGATGGCGGCAAGAATGGGTGTCGTTACCGGCAAGGGGCTTTCAGACCTTATCAGGGAAAACTACGGTGTTCGGGCAACTTTTTTTATGATGATAATTCTGCTTATGGCAAACTTCGGCACAACAGTGGCAGAGTTTGCAGGATGGGCGGCGAGCATGGGAATGTTCGGTCTGAGTAAATACATTATGGTGCCCCTGGGAGCGTTTCTTATCTGGATACTCGTGACAAAAGGCAGTTACCGTGTTGTAGAGAGCGTCCTGCTCGGGGCCTGCCTGCTCTATTTCGGTTATATTTTTTCAGGATTCATGGCAAAACCGGAGTGGGGTGAAGTCCTGAAAAGCACTTTGATTCCGGAGGTGAAGCCGGAGCCGGAGTTTATACTGCTGAGCATCGCCATAATAGGGACAACAATAACTCCGTGGATGCAGTTTTATCTGCAGTCATCTATTGCTGAAAAAGGGATAAAAAAAGAGGATTACAAATATTCAAAGCTCGATGTAACAGCCGGATGCTTCATGACCAATATAGTTGCCTTTTTTATAATCGTCACCTGCGCAACAACACTCTTCCCGAACGGAATCAGAATCAATGAGGCACATGAGGCTGCTTATGCACTCGAACCGTTTGCCGGCAGATATGCATCTCTTTTTTTCGCCGTGAGTCTGGCCAATGCA
>BDSY01000051.1 GCA_002897895.1 bacterium BMS3Abin06 | reverse complement strand
AATAAAAAACCACTGGGCTGGAGTGCTAAGATGGTATGACAGTAAAATTAACAATGGCATATTAGAAGGTCTTAACAGTTTGGTGCAAGCTGCTAAAGCAAAAGCAAGAGGATATAGAACTTTTAAAAACTTTGAAACAATAATTTACCTTCTTACAGGTAAATTAGATTTCAGTAAAGTTGGTTTACCCACTTGAAATGAGAAAGAACCAAATTTCTCAGCCCTTGACGGCCTCTTCAAATCCCTTTTTCACAATTTTTCACAACCTTATGACCGGAAAGGTCAGGGTCAGGGACATTAATGCATAATATATGATAAAATATTATATATGATTAGCTCGTATTATTGTGCATAAAAGGAGGCTGAATATGCGTACGACAATTGATATAAATGAAGACCTTATTAATCAGGTTATGAAAAAGGCCGGGGTAAAGACCAAGAAAGAGGCGATCGTAACGGCCATGAAGGATTACCTGAGATTCAAAAAAATTGAGGAACTGAAAGAACTGGTCGGCAATTACGACGCCTTCAATCTGACATTAAGCGACCTGAAGAAGATGCGGGATGAAAGATAGGATTCTGATAGATACATCCGCCTGGATAGTCAGTTTCAGAAAATCTGGAAATGAAAAACTGAAACAGCAAGTTGTAGATACCCTGAACTCCCTGTCGGCTGTAACGACAAATATCATCACTATGGAACTTCTTCAGGGGTGCCGCGATGACATGGAATATAAAAAGATGCGGTCAAGGCTGGAGGCGCTTGAGCTGCTGGCTCTCAATGAAGACGTCTGGGAGACGGCTTACAGGTCGGGGTATAGTCTCAGGAAGAAAGGCATTACGGTTCCATCGCTGGATATAATAATCGCCTCTCTCGCTAAAGCGCATGACTGCACGCTCCTTCATCACGACAGGCATTTTAAACTGATAGCAAAGCATCTCGATATAAAGACAGTCGACTTTTTGAGTTAGTAAACACAGGGTAAAAAAATATGGTTCCCCTTGGTGGAGAAAGAAAGTTTAAGGTGTTGCTGAAGGCTTATTTGGGGAAGTGAATACTTTCGTGGACTTTATAAATGAATGACAGATTTGTAAACGAGAACTCTCCACTTTTTTATTGATAATTTTATGCGTTTATTCTAAATTATAGTTGCCTTACTAAATTAATTGCTATATCTGATCCTGGAATATTATATGGAGGGGGCATGCTTATGAGTGATGTAGTGTTAGCTGAAGGTATTTACGTGAAACAAAGCAAAGGCAGACTCGGAGCTGGAGTTACTTCAAGGGAATGCGTCCTGGAAACACTCTGGTTTCCATATAGGGCCGAAAACGGCTACGTGGAACTTTTTCCGGTGATGGATGATCTTCAGCGTGTGTTGAGAATAAAAGAAAGAATCCCCATCGAGCTTTTCAAAAAGGAGTATTCGGTAAGGGAAAACAGCAGGGACATCTACCTCAGGTTAAAAAAGACGATCCCGTAACAATCAGGGGAACCCCTTTATACAACCACTACCGAGGCCTTAGAGCCGGAATCATCTTTTGCATACTTGTCAGCATACCAGTCGTTCTTCCAGCGAATACCGTCAAGAAGATACCTGAATCTGTACTCTCTTTTGGTATCCAAGTCCATGGTTATGATAAAGTCGCCGTTTTCAAGCCGGATCATCTCTGATTCAGATGTATCCCAGTTATTAAAATCACCGACGATTGCGACATTCCGTGCATCCCCGGCGGTCTCTCTCAGCAGTCTGAATGTAACTTTACATCTGGAACCGCCTTCATAATACTGCTTTATAAACCCCAATTTATCAGGCAGTTCCGATAAAGAGATTTTTTTAGCTTTCTCATGAATCATATAATAGGGGTCATAACTGTACATACTTGCCAAAGGTATATTCGAGGAGTAAGATATTTTTTCTATCGCCGCTTTTTGCATACTTTTATCTTTCATTCTAAATTCAATTCCTGCCAGACATTTTTTCCCTGCCTGCCTTTTCCATACAACATCACCAAAGAGAGAAACAGAGTTTTCAGTTCCGGGAAGATCAACAATTAACTCTAAGTGTTCGTACATAATAAAGCTGAAATCATCTGCCTCAAGCCCGAATCCTTCAATAGACAGATTTGTTGTTGCTCCGGTGAAATACTCTGTAGCCCCGTAAGTGGGTCTGAATTTCAGACTAAGTGGAATTTCAAATCTCTTAAACTTCCTTTTATTTTCTGTCATAGCGTCTCTATTTTAGTCCATTTCACAATGTGAAATAAACAGGGGTATGCCCATATTTCAGATAAGAGATGAATCGCGAATGGTAAAGAAGAATGTTGATCCTTTACCGGGGGCTGATTCTACCCGGATGCTGCCTCCGTGGTGCTCGATAATCTTCTTGCAGATTGCAAGGCCGATACCCGTACCCTGATACTTACTCTTGTCATGAGAGCGATGAAAAACTTCAAAGATACGTCCTGTTTCTTCAGGGGGAATACCTATGCCGTTGTCACGGACTGAAAAGAGCCACACTTTATCCTTTTTTTCACCTGACAGGTGAATGACCGGAGGCTCATCACCGCGAAATTTGATCGCATTCCCGATGAGGTTCTGGAATACCTGTGAAAGAAGTACGGGGTCTGCCCTCACTTCAGGAAGGTTATCATATTTCACAACCGCGCCGCTTTCATCAAGGAGAGCCTTCAGATTGCCGAGCGCCTGATTCAGTACGGCCGATGCCTCAATCAGCTTGAAATCCCTGGCCCTGGTATCAACACGTGCATAATCCAGAAGGCTTCTGATAAGAGACTGCATCCGGACGGTACCTTCTATCGCATTTGTAATAAATTCCCCGGCTTTTGAATCGAGTTTTTCCTTGTAACGTCTCTCCAGGAGTCTTAAATAACCGCCTGCAGTAATCAGGGGCGCCTGAAGGTCATGGGATACAATATAGGCAAATTGCTCCAGTTCCCTGTTTCTTTTTTCCAGTTCTTCGGCAAATATCTTTATTTTTTCTTCAGCCTTCTTACGCTCTGTAATGTCGTGTGTCACGCTTATGATACATTTTTCACCCTCAAGGTCGATTGCTTCTGCAGACCTGAGCATTATGCGAATCTCCCCTGACTTCATGCAAAACCTGGCCTCATGGTCCCGAATCTTGCCATGTTCCCGGATTATAGCAGCCATTTTGTCACGCTCATCCGGCTCAGCCCAGATGCCTAATTGTTTCGCTGTCCGGCCGATAACCTCTTCCCTGCGATAGCCGGTAATACGGAGAAAGGCATCATTTACATCAATAAAGCGGCCGTCTTCGAGAGTGCTTATCACAATCCAGTCAGGACTGGAACGGAATGCCTTGGAAGATTTCTCTTCCGAGAGGCGCAGCGCCTCTGCTTCCCGCCTGCACTCAGACTCTAATGCCGTAAATTGATTCAGGCGTTGACGCAACTCTGCCAGTTCATTGATCAACTGCTCCTTTGTCATATCTTCATCTCTCATTTATTCAAATTCCGATTTCAAATCACTGAATTCCTGTTTGAGATCATTGAACTCTCTGCGAAGCTCTGCCAGTTCATCTTCCACTTTTGCGATCCGCTGATCTTCAGCCCTTACTTTCAGAGTTGCAGCCTCTTCAGGAAGAGGATTTTCAGACTCCTTAATCGCGGTCTCTCCTGAAAGCAGATGCATGTAACGGGACTCTTTTCTTCCGATCTGACGGGGCAGCATAATCAGCATGGGCTGCTCTTTATCCATCAATCCATTTAAAACTTCCTCAACTTCGTTTAAGCCGTCAAATTTATACATCCTGTCGGAACGCCCCCGGATTTCTCCGGTGGTTTGCGGGCCGCGCAACATTAATACACATAAAACAGCGACCTCGCGGCGCGAGAGGTCAAATTTTCTTATAAATAAATGCTGGTATTTCGGAACACGGCTGTCCGACTTATAAATTTTTTCTGAAAGCCCCTTTTCCTGCAGACTGTCAAGCCCCCGTACTACAGACGTTTCCTCATACGAAACTACAGGGCTGCGGTTGGATTTCTGATTGCACGCGTTAAGTAAGGAATTTAAGGTCAAGGGGTAATAATCAGGGGTGGTAATTTCTTTTTCAATCAGACAGCCAAGAATTCGGACTTCGATATCATTAAGCACCATATCCATTTATAGCACCCTCCGTGAGTTTGTCAGAAGCGGTTTAATTGTTGGTAATTAATATATATCATAGGTATCCCTCAGGATTAATATCAAGCGAAATCCAGGTACTGAGGGATTTTCCCCTATTGACATAGCCTGTTATTCTTATATAATTACTCTTAAGATATGAATTGATGATATTGGTGTTCCATACAGAATGTCCCTGCTGTAAGCAAAGCAGTAAAGCATTTGCCACATGGCTTTTGCAGAAAATATGTTTATATTTTATTAATAATTTTTATGGGTGTCATTAAAAGTTTAAATTTGACATAGTAAAGTTTATTCCGCTAAATTCTACTGAATGTTGCGCAGTTATTAATTAACTACAACACAATACAATAAAAGGAGAGAAGCAATGTTAACAAGCAAAAGGAAGCATAAAAGATTTGATATCCCTCTTACTATAAAATTCAGACCTGTCAATGGAGCTGCAGAGTATTGTACGGGGGTAACAAAAGATTTTTCCTGCGAAGGACTCGGTCTTGAAGCAGATGATTTTGAGTTCACAAGGTATGAAAACTTAGAGTTAAATCTTGAGCTTCCTGAAAGTAACAAGGCCGTTTCTCTCTTTGGTGGTGTTGTGTGGGAAAGGCAAATCGGAGATAAAAACCTGGCAGGGATTAAACTCAAAATGAAGAACAAACAAATGCGAAATGAGCTGGAAAAAATCTTTTCCTCCTCGAATATACCCGTAAACAGTATTTACAGTGATGACCCGGATTATACGATTAAAGATACAAAGAAGAAAAAGCTTGTATCCAAACCGGCCGGACCAAAAAAGAAAACCCCGGAGCATGCTAAAAAATCAGCTCCTGCTAAAGATGTAAAGAAGAAAAAGCCTGTATCCAAACCGGCCGGTCTAAAAAAGAAAGCCCCGGAGCAGCCTGAAAAATCAGGTTTTATAAAGCAGTACAATAAGAGCGGTTCCAAATGTAAAGTTACTTTCAGACTACCGAAGGAGGCGTCTCCGGATGCGCAGAAGGTTACAATAGTTGGTGATTTTAATAAATGGGATATTTCCCAAACACCTATGACCCGACTTGAAAACGGCGACTTCCTCGCAACCTTAGACTTAGACAGTAAGAGAGAGTACAGATTCAAATATCTTATTGATGGTAATCACTGGGAGAACGACTGGCATGCAGACAAGTATGTCCCAAATGCTTTTGGTTCCGACGATTCAGTTGTGATCGTGTAAAGACGGGAAAACAATCGTGAACTGTTCAGAGTCTGCGATCGAGTGTAGAAGTGCCGGATCTGGCTTGGTATACATATACCAAAGTTATTTAACTTGTTTTGCCAGATATTTTCAAATGGATGATTTTTTGCAAATACATTATTCAGTGCTAAACTGCTGTCAGCTATCTCAGATGCAAACCCGGTAGCCGTTAAAAATCTCGCCGATATATTAAAATGAGGAACAAAACTCATAATTCTCTTTGCTTGGTATAAATGACTTTTTTCTTTGGGATAATATTCTGAATAATTAGATTTGTATAATTATCTTAAGAGTACCGAGTTCTCTTTTAACATGTTGATTCTAAAGAAAACGTCATGACCACGCAGTTGTCATTCCCGCTTGTCGGGAATCCGGGAAAATCAAAGGGTTATAGATTCCGGACAAGCCGGAATGACAGAACTCGGTACTGTCGAGTAATTATGATACTCGTAATCTACTATCTTTCATAAAAAACAACAAGAAGAAGCTTTGATTTTTCATTAAAAACTGATAGACTATAATCAGGACTTAATTCCGACCAAAAGGAGGAAGGCATGAAACTGAGCACAGCCGTCAAACCCATAAGCCATATTAAATCTCACGCATCAGAGATAATCAGCGAGATATCTGAAACAGGCAACCCGGTTGTAGTAACCGTAAACGGAGAGGCCAGGGTAATAATTCAGGATTTGAAGGAATATGAAAAAGACCGCGAGAGTATGGCTATGCTGAAGATACTGGCAATGGGAAGAAAGGACATCCTTGAAGGCAGGCACAAACCGCTTCATCAGGCATTCGCCGGTCTGAAAAAGAAAATACGCTCCTCAGAGAAATCGTGAAATACGAAGTCCGTATTACCAACGAAGCCCTGAACGACCTTTACGCAACCTACAGATATGTTGCAGTCAATGATTCACCGGGAAAGGCTGAACATCTGCTTGACAACATACACAAAGCAATGACTTCCCTCGAAACAATGCCTGCGTGCGACAATTATCCGCCGGAGATGCACCGGTGGGGAATACCTGATTTCAAAGAGATATTCTTTAAGCCATATCGCATCATATACGAAATCAAAGGCAAGTCGGTTTTCATTCATGCCGTTTTTGACGGCAGGCGCAACTGTGAAGACCTTCTGCAGCAGCGGCTGCTGGGAATGCTATAAACAGGGCTTTGCCGAAGGGGTGAAAAATGGTAGTGGATAGGGTCAGACTTAAATAGTTGCGTATATCGTGGCAGGAGTGGAATCAGGGCATCGTGGAAAAGATATTGCAAACCATCTTGGTCGAGACACTGCAACAGTGACCAGACAACTCAGAGAGTCGAAGAAGCTGACCCCATTTACACAAATAAATATTTCTGTTTGCAATTGTTGTAAAAGCAATTACTGAAAGGACAAGGGGTCCGACCCCGCTGTCTTTTTTTGTGTTTTATTGAAAAAACCGACTTTGATTGCTTTTAGGTTTATAGATGCTTTCCAGATCTAACATGGCCCTTTCCGACCATATCAGTTCGACCATTTCTTTGACAGCCTTTTTACTGCATTTTCATGAGAATGCGCACTACCCTCAAGAATGTCTTTTTCTCCTGCCTCGATTTTTTCAAGTTGTCGTTATTTCTGTTTTATCTCAATCAAGTTCCCTGAAAGATCCTTGATAAAATAGACCGTCTTCTCTTTTGTCTTGCCGACTATGAGTTCTACACCGGCCTTCGTGGCTTTCTCTATGATTTCCGAAAAATTATCCAGCAAAAAACCGATGTGGTTGAGACCAGGGAAGGGCGGGTTATATTCGGGAGAGATGAACACCTCTATTTTTATCCCGTCCCTTTCAAAAACCAGCAACCTGATATCCCGTAAAACAGCAAACAACTGCTCTGACAGCTCCTTTGAGACAATCGATTCCTTTGTTATCTCAAACCCCAAAAAGTCTTTGTAAAACCGTACAGCCTGTTCTTCACTTTTATTGATAATCCCGACGTGATTTAACAGCATGTTATATTGTAGCAAAAAACAGCTATCAGCGCTCAGAGCAAAAACGAGATTCTTTACTTCATTTGCCAACGGTCAAGGCCTGCCTCCACTATCTCTGATGTAGTCCGGTCCGCATTGTCTGTGATGATTATATTCTTTCCAGATATTGCCCGCTTTTGCTGTACTTTGACTCTGTCTTTATGAAAACTCATAGACAAATCAAATGATGCCGGTTTTAACCGTTAACAGGCCGATTTATTAGAGGCTTCTTTTTAATCCGTCAGAAAAATCCCGACCAAAACGAAAAAAAAGGACTCGGAGCAAAGCCCTGAGTCCTTGATTTTAAATGGTAGCGGGGGGCGGATTTGAACCACCGACCTTCGGGTTATGAGCCCGACGAGCTACCAGACTGCTCCACCCCGCGATGTATTTAAGATACTGTAGAATCATCTGAAAAGTCAACACAACTGCAGAGCTGCCGGTCGCAGAATATACTTATGATTCATTTCATGTTCAGTTTAATAACTTCTGCAATTTCTTCGGCTATTGCAGTTATATCATCCATGTTGTCTCCTTCAACCATTACCCTTATTTTCGGCTCTGTTCCTGAAGGCCTGACAAGGATTCTGCCGTTTTTAAGTTTTTTTTTGGCCTTTTTTACGGCAGCCGCAATTTCAGGGAAATCTTCCGTGTTTCCGTGTTTCCGAACCAACACATTTACAAGCACCTGTGGATAGATGGGGATATAAGATGCGAGTTCGGAAAGGCTCTTTTCTCTCCTGCTCATTGCGGACAGGACCTGAAGCGCTGTTACAGGACCATCCCCGGTTGTATTGTAGTCTAAAAAAATTATATGCCCCGACTGCTCGCCTCCTAAATTACATCCTCTGTTAATCATTTCCTCAACAACGTATCTGTCTCCTACTTTTGTCCTTATAATTTTTATTCCCGATTTCTTTAAAAAAAGTTCAAACCCGATATTGCTCATGACAGTAGCGACAACCGTGTTTCCTTTCAGTTTCCCGTCTTTTTTCATATCTAAGGCGCATACTGCCATTATCCTGTCTCCGTCTACTATTTCACCCCTTTCGTCGCAGAGAATTGTCCTGTCGGCATCACCGTCATGGGCAATTCCTATATCCGCTTTATGTTCTAAAACCGCCCTCTGCATGGCCTCTGGATGAGCGGTTCCGCAGTCTGCATTGATATTTATTCCATCAGGTTCGTAGTTGATCGCTATAACATCAGCGCCCAGTTCACCGAGTACGGACGGCGTAATCTTGTAGGCTGAACCATTGCTGCAATCAACAACGATTTTCATGCCTTCAAGGGTTCTGCCTTTGGGGAATGTTGACTTTACATATTCAATGTACCTGCCTGCTGCATCGTCCACCCTGTGTGCCTTGCCTATCCCGGCCCCCTCAGGCCTGATTTTTTCAAGTCTCGCAGAGAACATCGCTTTTTCTATTTCGCTTTCAGTGCTGTCCGGAAGTTTAAAACCGTCTGAAGAAAAAAACTTTATCCCATTGTCATCATAAGGGTTGTGTGAGGCGGATATGACAACACCGGCATCAACCCTCAGGCTCCGTGTAACAAAGGCAATGCCGGGGGTCGGCATGGGCCCCACAAGCACAACATTCATACCCATGGAACATATACCCGAAGTAAGTGCGCTCTCCAGCATATAACCTGAAAGTCTTGTGTCTTTACCTATAAGAATTGAATTGCGGCCGTGTTTTTTCCCGAGCACATAAGCCGCGGCCCTTCCAACCTCAAAGGCTATCTCGCCTGTCATCGGAAAGTGGTTTGCTTTCCCTCTGATGCCATCTGTTCCAAACAGTTTTATTCTCTTTTTCCCGGAAGCCATTACGGTGTCTCCTTATTGATTTTTTCAACAGATATATTTACTTCAACCTTATCAATGTTCTTCTTTATATGGGGGTCGGAGAGGTTGAGATTGGCCTTATATATTAAACTTCTGTTGATGCCGTTTATATCTAACGGCTCTGTCTTGATAGTCTTAATCTTTGCAATCGTACTCTCCGGCCCTTCCAGCATTACTGATTCAGGTTCAACTTTTATCTCAACTATTACAAAGCCTTTTTCCGGTGAACCTACCACATGCGGCCTTACGGAAACGGCTTTTTTTAATTGGGGTTCGATCTTCAGGCTGATTGTTTCAGGATTGATACTGGTTATCAGGAATGACTTGGGCAGTTTGATGTTATCTCTCGAAAGAGTATAGAAAGATCTTCCTGCCCTGGCTTCACTAATGTCAAGAACAGCACTTATTTCATCCGGTTTTAAATACTTGAGCAGCCTCTCCTGCCCTTCTATGCAAATGTTTATCATCTCCGGATAATCCACAACCTCAAGTTTTGGTGGGATATTCGTAAACGTGATCGGGATGTCCATTGCGATTTCGGAACGGCCGCTTAACATAACAAGAAACCACAATCCCGTTGCCAGAAAGAGTGAGGCAAGTTTCAACCACGTATTTGTCGTAAAAAAGTTTTTCATTTTTTCTTTTCTTTAGAGGTTATAAAATTTTCAGTAAGAAAGTCTCTCAGGGAACCTATGTCGACATTTTTCTCGATTTTGTTGCCTGTTGCAGTAGTAATACTGCCGGTCTCTTCAGATATTATTATAACAACGGCATCTGTCTCTTCAGTCAGACCTATTCCCGCTCTGTGTCTGGTGCCGAATGCCTTTGATATGCCGGCGCTTAATGTTAAGGGTAAAAAACAACCTGCTGCAATGACCCGGTTGCCCCTGATAATTATAGCTCCGTCATGAATCGGGGATGTTGGATGAAAAATGCTTAACAGCAATTCCCTGGTCACCCTGGCATCAAGCTGGGTGCCCATTTCGATAAAATCTTTAAGGTTGGTTTCTTTTTCTATTACGATCAGGGCGCCGATTTTTCTGTTGGCAAGGGCAATCGATGCCTTGACTATTTCTTCAAGAGACCTGAGCTCTTCTGCAGAGGCAAAGGAGGGCAGAAAACGCGCCTCTCCCATCTGGGCCAGTGTCTTTCTGATTTCAGGCTGGAATAATATTATAAGCGCCAGCACAATCTGCGCCCATAAGCTTTGAATAATCCAGTCTATTGTATAAAGACCCAGATATTTTGAAGAAAAAAGCGCTACAAACAGGACACCGAGACCGATCAGCATCTGGGCGGCCCTGGTCCCTTTGATTATCAAAAGCCCCCTGTAAATTATGACTGTAACAATCAGGATATCAAGGACATCCTGCCATCTTATAAGGTTCAGGATTTTTACCATTGAAGATTATTATAGCAGTTTTTTCCGTATTATTAGACAATTAATAATGACTTACATAACATAAGTATCTCCGAAGATGTATATAAAATGACCTTTTATTTCGAGGGTCTCCTTATCCCAGTCATCAGGCAGAGGCCAGAAAGGTGCGGCATTTTTAATCGCTTTCATGGCAGCCTCATCAAGATCTCTATAGCCTGATGTTCTTAAAATCTCTATCTCATCAAGGCTCCCGTCTTTTTTAATGGAGAATTTCATATAAAGATCCCCGGATATTCCACGTCTTGCCGCTTCCTTCGGGTATTTCCATATGCTTTCGATCCTTTCTTTTAACATTTTCATATACCCGCGGTGCCTGAATCCGGATGTATCAAAAGTAAGTCCCTTTTTTGAAGGAAACCCTTTGCGGGCAAATTTTTCTATGGTTTTTTTGTCAAAAAGATAGGAGCGGGGCACTAAAGAAGGCGCATCTTTTCCCGGCGGTGATGAATCCTGCTCAAGATCGGGAGAAGCCGGAATTTCATCTTCCTCGTTTTTACGGCCTTTTTCAGGCGCTTCCGGGGCTTCACCATAGAGAGTCTCCGGTTTTAACTTGTTATCAGGATGTGTTTTGTGCCGTTTAACAAGAGGAGGTTTTCTTTTTGGAATAACAGGTTTTATTGTTTTATGTTCCGCTGGTCCCGGGCTCTCAGGGGGAATTACAATATCAACACTGAATACAGTTGGCGTAGTCCCGGTAAATGAATACGTTAAACCCAGGACGCCGATTAACAATATATGGGACAATATGGATGCTGCTATATAAAGATTAAATTTCAATTTCTTCTGAGTTGCGGATTGCAAATTAAGGATACGGATTTTAATCCTGGGCCTGCAACACGCAATTGCTAAATAAAATTAATGGAAATTCCTGTATGTTTATTTTACCTTAATTTTAATCCCGGGGGGAACGGACGATATTTAGGGGGCACGTGTAAAAACTGTCGTTTTTTATTTTTGTCATGCCCGAAATCAGCAATCGGGCATCCAGAGTTTAATGAAAAGACTGGATTCCGGCTTAAAGATTGCCGGAATGACAGACAGGGAAGGCAAGTTTATATACAGTGCATTTTGAAGGATGAAGTCAGCAAAGCTGCTTAACAGAAAGCCCATAAAGGCGTTCTCAGGGAGATGCACCTTCATGGGCTTTACTTTTTCAGTTATTTCTTTCTGTGTTCCGGCACCCTTACTGTCAGTACAGCGCATGGCGCTCTCCTGACAACCCTTTCAGCAGTGCTGCCGAAGATAAATCTTTCAAGGGCGGATCTTCCGTATGTCCCGATTACTATCATATCGATTTTTTCTTTGTCGGTGAATTTTATTATCTCGTCATACGGCACGCCATTTAATACTCTCTTTTCTACATCAGGAAGATTCCTTATCTCTTCTACACAACATGAATCCATCTGTTTCATGGCCCATTCATTCATTTCCTTGTGAAATTCATCTGACGAGATGTGAGGCACATGTGATTCGAATGCCTTTCCGATATCGTAAATAACATGAAGGATATAAAGCTTTGCATTATAATGCCTTGCAAGATCCACTGCATAAGGCAGTGCATGTGATGAGCCTTCTGAAAAGTCCGTCGGGAAAAGTATACGCTCTACTTTCATATTTACCTCCTAAAGTTTTTTTGTCTCCTTTCCGGAGAACGAAGTATTCAAGTTATTATGTTAATAACTCAATGCCTGTTTCTTTTAATTAAATTCATAAATAAACCTCAGACCTTCAAGAGTTAAGAGAGGATTAATATAGTCGATTATTTTCATATAAGGCTTCACTGAATCAACAAGCCCCCCTGTAGCAAGCACAGTGAAATCTTTACCAGTATCTCTTTTTATTTCATTAATAATCCTTTCAACAGCGCCGGCATGTCCCAGAATAATACCTGTGAGAATATTCTCCCTTGTGTTTTTCCCGAGTATGCTGTCAGGCGCTTTTAAATCAACCAGGGGGAGCTTTGCTGTTTTCTCAGCAAGGGCATGGGCTGATAATACAACCCCAGGCATTATGGCCCCACCTGCATATTCTCCCTTTTCTGTGATTACGCAAAAAGTAGTTGCTGTCCCGAAATCCACTACAATTACATTTCCTTTGTAAAGCTTATGCGCAGCCACTGCATTGGCAATTCTGTCCGCGCCTAATTCTTCCATATTTTTTATCAGAAATTTCAGACCGGTTTTAGCCTTATAATTCAGATTAAGCGGATCCACATCAAAACTTTTCTTTACTGCGTTTGCCAAAAAAGGTGTAACCCCAGGGACGACTGAACATATGACGGCGCCTTCGGGCGCCTGCATTTTATGCTGCATTATAAATCCATCCAGGATATAAGAGTACTCTTCGGTATCCCGTCCGTCAATGATTGTTTTAAGCCTGAGAATATTCTTGATCTCTCCGTTGCCGTAAAAGCCTATTGTTGTATTGGTATTTCCTATATCAACTAATAAAAGCGCCATTTTTTTCCTGCTGTTTATAATCTTATATTGCAAATGGAGTTCATGTGAAAATGAATCAGGAAATGCTCTGTCTCCTGAATCCCTGAATTAATTTTTCAATATCGTCACGTCTCCGGCACTCACTCTTTCAATTTCTCCTGAAGAGGGCCTTACAAGGAGCTCCCCATTATCATTAATACCGGCTGCAATGCCTGAAATGATTCCGGTCCGGCTTTGGACTGAAATTTCATTCCCTATAGTGCAGTTTAAACGAAGCCAGTCATTAATTAAAGCCCTTTTATTACCAGTTAAGAGATTTTTATAGGCTTTTTCCAGTTCAGCAAGGATTTCTCTTAATAATTTATCCCTCTCAAAAGACAAACCGCTTTCTATTTTTAACGAAGTAGTGAATGGTTTTATATCGTCTGTAAACGCATCCGGCAGCATGTTTACGTTTACTCCAATTCCGACAGCCATGAGATTTATTCTATCCTTGCCTGATTTCATTTCCGTAAGTATACCACAGGATTTCCTGTTGTTTATAAGGATATCATTCGGCCATTTTATCCGCGCATCCAGGCCTGTATATTTCCTGATTGCTGTTGTTGCAGCCACGGCTGCTGCCAATGCAAGTATAAATGATTCCTTTAGAGGGAAGGGTGGCTTCAGCAACACAGTGAAATAAAGATTGACGCCGGGAGGCGATATCCATCTCCTGCCTAATCTCCCCTTGCCGCATGTTTGGCTATCGGCAATAACCACAATGCCCTCAGGGTTTTCTTTTTGCTGTCCTATCTCAAACGCTTTATCATTGGTTGATGGAACCGACTCGAAAAATATGATTTCCCTGCCGATAATCCCGCCTTTGAATATACTACCGGCCTTTTCAGCAAACTTCGTCATAGATATAATATATTTGCGTTGATGATATATAAGATTTTTCCCTTCAGTCGAAATGACACAGGAAGATTCAACCCTGCTTCTCCCATGTCTTTGCATACTTAAGAAATGTGTAATAACTGTAAAGAACAGCAAGCATAAGACCTCGTGTACCGTCAAGAAGTCCAAGCCTTAATACGTACATCTTTATAAACGTAGCAAACGGTTTTATTGTCAGCGAAAATAAGCCTGAACGTCCGGAATTCTTCCTTATCTCTTTGGCAGCAAGCGTAGAGTAGCGGTCCATTCTCTCTGCAAAATCCGAGACGCTCCGGTAAGTAAAATGCCGGAGCGGATTCTTTAAATATCCTGTATTGCCTTGTATAACTACTTTTTCGTGCACTTCACGGGGTTCAAGATGTCCTTTGTCTTTTTTGAAAAGCCTTAGTGTATTATCCGGCCACCATCCGCTATGCCTTATCCATTTCCCGATAAAGTAGTTCTCCCTCGGCATGTAAAAACCACTGCAATCCGTATTCGCAATATTCTCCATGATTTCCGCTTTAAGTTCCGGTGTAACCCTCTCGTCGGCATCGAGTATTAAGACCCACGGCCCCTCTGCATAATCAACAGCCATCTGTTTCTGCCCGGCAAATCCCTGCCATTCATGCTGATAGACCCTGCCTGTATACTTCCTGCATATTTCAACAGTCCTGTCACTGCTGAATGAATCGATGACTATAATCTCTTTTGCATCGGCAACGCTTTTCAGCGCGTCTTCGATGTTAATTTCTTCATTCTTTGTAACGATAACAACAGAAACTGGAAACAATCAGGCTCCTTAATCCAAAGGCAGCAAGCTTTAAAATTCTTTTCCTAAAGGAATGGAATTGAAGTTTATGTAAATCTGCTCTGAAATTTTGTTTCTTGACATAAGTAATATCCCCGGCTCAAAGAATTTTATAAAGAGGATAACAGACCGGTCTTAAAGGTTTTAAAATCTTTTAAAAAGCCATCTTTTAGTTTTATGGACTTTTCTGCCATTTTTATCACTCTCTCTGCATCGAGCTCATAGCTGTAAGCATGTCTGAATACATGTCTGAATCCTCTTAATTCATCAAGTATCCTGTAAGAGCTTTCCGACAGGAGATTCGGCCTGACCCCCTCAATACCAATTAACATTCTTTTGAGTAAGCCTGTGTGGTATTTTGTAATATCCTCTATCTGATTCTCAAAAAATCTGGCAATCAGTTTAAACATATCTTCATAAGCTGAAAATAAATTATGAAGTTTATAAGCCAGACTGTTGGTCAAATCGTCATTATCCATATCGCTTTTTAACGGATCGATCTTCTTCTCCAAAGAAGAGTAAATTTTCAGAATCTCTCTCCACTGGGCATCAAGTTCTGCAATGAGAATCTTTATCTTTTCTTCCATTTAATACCTTCCCTTATAATCTTATCACTGAAATGAATATCCTCAATACAAACAACATTTACCTCTCTGTCTAAATAACCGCTCAGGCAGGCGACCGCGTAAAATAATTTGTCACTCTCAAGGCCCCTAAAGGCAAAGTCTACATCTGAATATTCTCCAAACCGATAAGGCTCTGTTACCGAGCCGAATATGTATGCTTCCTCAAATGATATTTCATCATTAAGTTTCTCCAGGGCTTTGAAGGCATCGTCAACTATTCTCTTTCTCAACCGCTCTTTTTCTTCGGACTTCTTTTTATAGACCTCTTTTATAATTTCCAGCCCCATTGGACATTCCTTTTATAAATATAACATCCTGCGGTTTCTGCCGCAGTTGCATCCCTCTGTGAACGGTGTATTTTTTTATAATCGCAATCTTCACAGTGACAGGGATTGCTCAGCCCTGCCAATCAACCACCTCCATAATGGTTGATAAATAATTTTTTTGCTGCCGGATATTTCTTCTCCTTCGTAATCCCAGGTCAGCACCTTCAGGCTATTGCACCCCAGTTCACCGGATGCCTTAAGCAGGGCGCTGACTTCTCTTTTTTTAGTTGAATAGTTTTCAATATCATAACATACCTGTATCAGTTCTCCGATTTTTATCCCTTTTTTGACGATAAAGTCCACCTCTTTTCCGCTGCCGGTTTTATAGTGATAAATTTCCTTTCTATACCTGCACAATTCTATGGCTACTATGTTTTCTATTAATTTCCCCATATCAGGGGTTACCTTAAACTTGATTGCGCTGATGGTTCCGGGGTCATATGAATAAACCTTTTTGGGGCTTTTCAACTGCACTTTCATTTTATAGGAAAACCTCTCGATTTTTAATACAAGATATGCCTCGCTTAAATACTCAATATAATTCTCCACTGTATGAACGCTCCTGAACCCAAGCAGTTTTTTCAGGCTTGTATATGAGAATTCGCTCGAATGATTTGTTATCAGGTAGTATCCGAGATCGTGTAATTTTTTTGAATATCTCACATTGTACCGCTTTACTATGTCTTTAAACAAAATGCTTTCAAATAAGGTGGTTATGTAACTTCCATAGTCTATATCCTTAACCACAACTTCAGGGAAACCTCCCTTCCGGATATATTCATTTAAGTGATTCAGGAGTCGCCCCTGCCTCTCCTTGATTTCAATGGTTTCATCAATCGTAAAGTTTTTTGCCCTCAGAAATTCAGAAAAAGAAAAGGGGAATATCTGAAACTGTATGTACCTGCCTGTAAGGTGAGTGGCAAGCTCTTTGCTCAAAAGCCGGGAGTTTGAACCTGTGACTATAATGATAAAGCCGCGACGGTGGAGTCTGTTAACAAAAAGCTCCCAGTTTGCAATGTTTTGTATTTCATCAAACAGTATGTATTTTGTGTCTCCATATACCTGTACAATTGCCTTTAAGAGTTCATCATAATCGGTAATCTTAAACAATCTTTCATCATCAAAATTAAGGTAGGCAAAATTAAGGCCTTTAAGCATTTGTATGGCAAAAACAGACTTCCCGGCCCTTCTTGGCCCGATAATAACCTTGATGAGGTTGTTCTTTATGCTCTCCCTTGCCTCATCTAATCCGTTTCTCAGCACATAATTTCCCCTGAGCAGTTCATCCCGTTCTTCCTTATGTCCCAAAACTATGCTTTTCATAAACTATACTGCACAAAACTCCAATTATTTGTGCAGTATAGTAACACTATACACCGTAAAATTCAATTTCATAATTCACCTTTTTAGTGAAATATAAGTTTTTGTTTTATTGGTGGTTATCTGCCTTTATCTGTGGCCAAATGCTTTTTAAGGGTTAAGCCAGAAGCTCGGAGACTGCTTTAAAGACTTCTTCAGCGCCTACATTCTTCGCTTTTCCGCTTTTATCCTGCAGGAGTATATGTTTTGCGCCCCAGGGCCTCCATCTCTCGGGATCAGTGCAACCCCATATTGCAACCACAGGCTTACCCAGTCCCGCTGCAACATGCATTGCCCCTCCGTCACAGCAGACGACAATATCTGCAAGACTTAAGACCGCAATAAGTTCTCTGAGCCGGGTAGTTCTGTATGATAGGGGTTGGGGCCTCAGTGAATTAATAACAGCGTCTGCCTTTTCATCATCTCCCGGGTGATAAACATTTTTTTGAGATCCCGGGGACCATAAAAGGAGTATATCGGACTTATAGTGTTTGTTAATAAGCCTTCCGAGTTCTGTAAACCTCTCAACAGGCCATCGGTTTTCGTGACGCCTGCTGCTTATATGAAAGGCTATTAAAGTAGCCCCTTTCTTAACGGCTGATGTATTCAGAAAATCCCGGGCCTTTCGTACCTCATTGTCCCCGGGAAATATTTTCAGGTCCGGAGCTTCACCGTCTATGCCAAGTGGCGTGAGCAATTTGAAGGTTCTCTCAACTTCATGAAGGCTCTCTTCGGGTTCATACAGGGGAGCGCTGTAAGATTTTGTTTTTTTAATCCCTCTTTTTAAATATCCGATTCTTGTTTTCGCCCCTGTCAGAAATGTATATCTTGCAAGCCTTGGAGAGTAGGAGCCGCACCCTACGGCAATGTCGTATTTTTCTTTTTTAATCTTCTGAAGGATTTTAAAGTTACTCCACCAGACAGAGAGTTTGTTTTTATCAGGCACATGCTTTGCCTTTTCATAAATATAGATTTCATCTATATCCGAATTGTTTATTACTACATCGGCATTGTAGGTATTTACCAGTATCCCGATTTTCGCATCAGGAAATTTATTCCTCACAGCATGGATTGCCGGAGTGGTGCATATGAGATCACCGATATTGTCACGCCGGATGAAGAGGATTTTATTCATATGCCCTGTTCCGTCTGTCCTTCTTTTTTTGATAAAAAAGATGTCCGGTTGTATGCAAGCTTTTTTATCTGTATGAATACGGCAAGAGCCAGACCGGTCAGCACCCAGAACATCTGTCCGTTGTCATCAACATAATGGTCATCAAACATATTTCTTATAAAAAACCCGGCAATGCACATTAATGATGCCAGGAAGAAATAGTAGGCTTCTCCTCTGCTCTCTTTCAGACCTGAAACATATGTCTTTGTAAGGCGGTATAGGATGAATATAAAGGCTAAAAGACCCTGGATGCCGAGTTGTATGGTAATGTTCAGAAATGTGTTGAGGGAATGCCAGAGATCAGTGCCTCTGAACTGATTATATTTTGCGGAAAAGCTGTGTCTGCCGAAACCTATGCCGCTAAAGGGGTGACCGGCAATTTCTCTTACCGTGAATTTCCATAGAGCAATCCTGCTGTTGATTGTATTTTCATAGTTTACAGTCTCTTCTGTTTTTAAATCGACTACATCCGTTCCATGATAAAGCAGATTGCTCGGCATTATAAATATCGCCAGCGCCGCAATTCCTATTACGAGGTAAGCCATCCTGCGTTTTACAAACCAGAAAAAGATAAAAACCTGGACGAACAGGGCAACTAAGGCCCCCCTCTGATGGGTTAGATACAACATGAACAGGTTGAGCAGAAGCAGCAGAATAAACATAAATCTCTTTTGACCCGCGGAGGTCATAATTTTATAAAAAATAAACGGTATAATCGTTATCAGGAAAACACTGTAGGATATGTACCCGGCTGTTAATCCCCATGCCTTTATATTATAGTCCAGCAAACTCTCCAGCCAATTTCCGTTCTGTGAAAAATAAGTAAAAACGCTGTATATGCCCTGAACCAGGGAGCCGAAGAGGAGGCTCAGGATGATTCTGTTGACCTGTTTCATGTTACGCACATTATTGAGCAGCAAAAAGAAGAGCAGGAAGTCGGTAATCATTTCTCCCTGCAGCTCCCGCAGGGCATATCCAGGATTCACTGCAGTCAATAAGGAGAGAGCAGCAATTACAGAGAAAATAATCAACGGCAAGGTCATCTGATTTCTTATGAAGAGAACCTCTTTTTTCAGTATCATCTTGTAAACCCAGAGTATTGCCGGCAGGTATATAAATATTGAACGGATTGTCATTGTATGGGCTACCGGCAGGATAAAGACGAGGCATATAAAGCAGACCTCTATTATTTTGTCGATATATTCAAGCTGTTTGTTTTTGGAAAAGTCCATAAATAGTTTATAGTCGGTTAATTGCAAGCATTTTTTAAAGAGCTTCTGATACAGTTAAAAACTTCATCCATTGATACCTCATTCACACATTTCCTATGTCCGTATTTACATTCATAGGCTGCTTTGAAAACATAAGTGCAAGGCACACACGACAGCTTGTGCCGGATAATTCTGATATTTTTCTCAACAGGCCGTTGCTCTGAAACATCGATAGGCCCGGCAATATGTATTATCGGAACTTTTACGGCATCTGCCATATATGTTATCCCTGTATCTACGCCGATAAACAGGGTCAGCCTTTCAATGAGTGCAGGAAGTTCTGTCAGACTTAATCTCCCTGTTGCATCAATTATTCTATCATTTTTACGGATCGACTTTAAGATTGCGGCGGCAGTACCCCTTTCCTGTGCGGAACCGATGAATGTTATGTTGATATCCATATTATCTAATAACATATTTGCAAGTTCTGCAATCTTTTCACTCCCCAGTTCTTTAAGTTTATTGCCGCTGCTGACGGCAATCCCGATTAAAGGTTTATCCATATCCCCTAAAAGCTGTTCTGCCTTCCGGTCGGCATTACCTGATTTATAAACCTCTTTTGATATATTGTTACTTTTAATTCCAATGGCATTTAACATCTTCATATATGTTTCTATTACTAAAGTTCCACTAATATGTTTTTCAAGGCAGGTAAAAAATAAGGATGCCGATTTAAAGGTGATTCCTGCAAAATCAGGCATTACGGAAATTCTGACAGGAACCAGTCCCCAGAACAATGCAAGTGCAAAGGGCACGTTGGGATTAAGAGAGATTGCAATATCATATTTCTCTCTGCGGATCAAATCAGAGAGTCTCAGTTTGCCTGAAAAACCTTTATAGTCAGTCTGTTTTATTGTTAGTATTTCATCCACATGAGGATTATGTTTCAACAGTTCTTCTGTAATTGGATTTACCATTACAGTCAGCCGGGCATCAGGAAATTTTCTCTTTACTTCTCTAAAGACCGGCGTAGAACAGATCAAGTCGCCTATTTTTGCTGTCTGGATAACCAGAATCCTTGCATTAATTTTCCTCTTCCCTTTTATGGCAATCAGCAGGTATATCACCGGAGATAAAAGATATGAAAGAATTATATATATCATCCGTCCAACACCCCGGCAAAGACCCTCTGTACCCCTTTCACATACTTTTCAATAGAAAACTTTTTGATTGCACGTTTTCTCGCGTTCTGCCCCATCAGCATTCTTAATTCAGGATTTTCAACCAATTTCAGGATTGCATCGGCAAACATAGCGGGCTTTCCTGCGGTCATCAGGAAACCGGTCTCTCTGTCAGCAACAAGCTCTGATGGCCCTGTTATATCAGAAGCCACAACCGGCTTGCCCATCAGCATTGCCTCGAGAACAACCCTCGGCAGACCCTCCTGTTCTGATGTCATAACAAAGACGTCCATAGCATTTATGTATGAAACCGCATCTGTCTGAAAACCGGTGAAAATAATTTTATCGTTAAGGTTCTTTCTCTTAACTAATTCAAGCAGATTATCCTTTTCCGGGCCTTCACCTATTATCAAACATTTAATAGAAGTATCGGTTTTAGTTGTGATTATATGTATAGCTTCTACCAAATCCTTGATCCGTTTTCTTTTTATGAGAGACCCGACTGTTCCTGTTAAAATATCATTCTCCGGAATATTCCATTTTTTTCTTATTTCATGAGGCTCAATCCGGGGCCGTAATTCAGAGTCTATTCCATTATGCACAACTATGCATCCGGAGGGATCAACGCCTTGCTTTACAAATTTATTCCTGACGCCTTCAGAGACGCATATCATCTTTGCGAGGTCCTGATTAACGGCTTTAACCTCAAAAGGGTTAAGTTCCGTCTCTATACGGCTGTGCTGTAATGCCGGTATGCCTCTCATTTTTGAAGCAATAATGCCTTCGAGGTTGGATGAGGGCTGATTGTTCATGTAAAGCATATCTATTTTCAAGCTTTTCAAAATCCCCGCTATCCTTTCAGCATTTTGTTTAATTCTGAAGTGATAATCAATGAAAAATATGAAATGTTTTTTCAGTCTCTTGCTGAAAAAGAATATAATCCTGACTGACTCTTTAAGTATTTTTGCGGTAACCGGTTGCTTCATTTGCTTTAAGAGCAAAAATTCAATTCCGAGTTTTTCTATCTCTGTCTTTATGTCCGAATCATTACCCTGTCTGCAATTGTTATAAAAAAGGACAGAGAAATGATATTTGTCTCTATCAATTCTTTTTAAAAGTTCAAGCAGGCTGTTTGTCCCGCCTCCCCATTCTTTGCCTGTATCAAGGGTCAAAACTTTTTTCATGTATCAGGAAAGTTTCACAGTGTGGCTTTTATAAAATAAATCCCGGTTGCTCGGGTTTATGATGCAACCGGTGTTTTATTGTCTCATTCTGCTTTTTGCAAAGGCAAGCGAAGATGTTACGGCTATTCCCCTTTTGTCGAGTTCCGCCTGAAATTCCCAGTAATCGAGACCGCTTATTTCCGCTGCTTTTCTGAAAGAAGCCCCTTCCTCAAATCTCTTTACGGCAAGCATGATTTTTTCTTCAGACAGAGATTTCTTTACAAGCTGCCTTATTGCGGTGGATCTGTCCTCTTCCAGTGACTTTGCGTAGTCATCAATAGATTTAAGAAGCTTTTTGTTAATCATTATATTTGTCCTGACTAATTCTTTAGTTTTTGCCATAGCTCTTACCCTCCATGATGTAGAATTCGGCAATGTAAGTCCACGTCCGGATAGTTACTTTAATATTTTCATAACAGCACTGTAAACCTCATCCACACCTATATTCTCCATGCACTTCTGATACCTGCACTTCTTGCTTGCGCATGGATCGCAGGTCCTCTCTTTCTGTATAACAACATGTCTTTCCATATCATAGTAAGGCCCCGACCTTTTTGCATCCGCTACTGCAAAGAGCGCAGCAACAGGTGTTCCGACTGCAATTGACATATGCATTATTCCCGTATCTCCGGTAACTAAAACCTTAAATCGTTTAACCAATGACGGCAGATATTTTAAAGGAATCTTACCTGCCGATACAATTGCCTTTTGTCCTATATTGTCTGCAATTTTTTTGCAATAAGCGTATTCCTGTGGAGAGCCTGTAATAACTACTTTTACTTTCGGACTGGAATCAACAAGCCTTTTCCCCAATTCAGCAAATCTGTCCGGGAACCACATTCTGCTGACAGTAGATGCCCCGGTCTGGAAACCTATGATTGTGTCTGAATCCTGAATATTGTGGTTTCTCAAAAAACTCTCTTCGAGTGATTTTCCTTCTTTCAAAACCGGAAGAACCATCTGTTTATCCGATATCCGGCAACCTGCCAGTTCCGCAACCTTAAGTCTCTGCTCCACACCATGAGCAAAATCCTCCCATTGAAACCGGTCTTTATTAGACAACAGGAATCTGTATTCACTCGTGTTCGGCAATTTAATTATAAACATAGCCCCCGAAAGATACGCCATCGGTGTTGCCTGCGGTTCGTTGCCGTGAAATATCAGGGCAAGATCAAATTTGTGTCTGCGGAACTCCATGATGGTTTTGAGAAATTTTCTATATCCTCCGCAATAGGGAATTATCCCGTCTATATCAGGATTGTTCTCAAACAGCTCCATGTTCTTTTTATTAAAATGAGCTGTGATCCTTGACTGTGGGTAGCTTTCTCTTACTGCCCTTATCGCAGGCGTTGAAAGCAAGGTGTCTCCGATTGCGGTTGAGGAGACCACCAGGATACTTTTAACGTTCTCAGGGTCAAAATACTCCAGTCCGCTCTCTCTTTTGTCAAAGGCCTTTATAAATTTCATTGCCGGAAACAGCAGGCTGTCAAGGGCTTTCAATCTCATCGTCTTTTTCTCTTTTCGTAACTGCTCAGGTGCAAAGTGGCAAAGGCACATAGGCACAAAGGGTTACAGAAATACAAGAAAAGTTTTTCATCCTTTTTTTCACTTTGTGCCTTTGCCACTATGTGCCTTTGTGCCTACCTGAATAGTTACCTCTTTTCATTCTGACTCCTGAATTCTTATTAAACATTCTCCTATAGCTCAAACCATTACTTTCTCTTCAATTTAAGATAGCATGCCGAAAGAACCGAATTGGTATATACAAGCATCCTTTTCTTAAACCAGTCAACACTGTCTTTTACCACAATTCTCCTGATTGCCATGAGATCATCTCCCCTTCCGGCAACACCGTGCTCTGTTGTGAATACAGCCTTATAACCGGTTTTCTTTGCAATATCCAGGGCAGTATTATTGTATTTGCCGTAAGGCCAGCAGAGGTACGGACATGACCTCCCGGTTTTTTGTTCAAGGAGATTTTTTGAGTCCTCAAGTTCTTCCAGTAACTCTGTCCCGGATAATTCATCACACCTCCTGTGGCTTTTTGTATGTGAGTAAAACCCGACCAGGCCGCTGTCCGACATCTCCTTAACAGTCTTCCAGTTAAGCGCAATTTTATATGTCTCTTTTTTCTCAACCAATAACCTGGATTCTTTATGTGTCGGCGCCGGGAACGGGATACCTTCGGGTTTTCCGGATGCGTTCTCTGTCCAGTCGGTGATAACAAATACAGCGGCATTTATTTTATATTTTTCAAGCACAGGGAATGCATAGATGTAGTTGTCAAGCCAGCCGTCATCAAATGTGACTGCTACAGCCTTGTGCCTTAACTCCAGGTTTCCATTGATGTATGATATGAGCTCATTAATATTGAGTGTCCTGTATCCCCGTTCCCTGAGGTATCTCATCTGTCCTTCAAATACATCAGGGGTTACAGTAACCATATCGCCTTTATGGGGATTAACATGATGGTACATAAGAACAGGGACAGGTCTCAACGGTTTTTCCTTTCAGACAGGGATGAATAAAGATCAAGCATCTCCCTGCACATCTTCTCAACACTGAAATTCCGCTCTACCATTTTTCTTCCCTCAATCCCCATTTTTTTTGCCGACTCCTTATCTTCAAGCAATTTGATAATTGCTTCAGCCACTGCCCGCGGGCTGTCTGGCTCTATCAGGAAACCGTTTAATCCGTTTTTGATTACCTCGCCGACACCGCCGACATTCGTTCCTACTACAGGTTTCCCCATAGCCATGGCCTCAAGGAATGATGTGCCGAGTGCCTCCTGAAACGTGGGCAGGACAAAGAGATCAATGGACTTCAATATAGCTGGCACGTCATTTCTGAGCCCCAACATAAAAACCTTATTCTCTAATCCAAGGCTTTTTATCTTATTCAGGATGTTTTGCTTTTGCGGACCGTTTCCTGCAAATACAAACACGGCATCCGGAACCTTTTTCAGAATCAGCGGAATCGCATCTATGAGAATGTGATGCCCCTTTTTCCTTCTGAGTATTGAGACTGTTCCTACAAGGGGAGTATCTCTTTCCACTCCCATATCCTCGCGCAGGTTCTCCTTTGTCTTTTCAGGATCGAATTTAGTAAGGTCCACACATGTGGGTACAGCGGTTACCTGTTTTTCAGGAATGCCTTCTCCGATTAAATACTGCCTTACATATTCACTGACAGTAACGATCCTGTGGCTGAGATATCTGTATGTGAACCTTGAAGTGATGGGCAGCGCAAGGTGCCGTGTCCTGACTATCAGGGGTTTTCTGGCAGACAGCCTTCCTGCTATACCGGCAAGAAGGGTGTCCTTCCCGCTGTGGGTGTTGATTATATCAATGTTCTCGGTCTTTATCAGGTCAAGGATGTACTTTATCGCAAGGATGTCATAACTCTTTCTCATCCTGCACCTTCTTACCTCAATGCCCCGGGTCTCAGCCTTTTCCCCCAGTATGCCGGATGGCTGGCAGAGAATTAGTATCCTTTGCCCGAGCGCCTTTAACCCGATGGATTCATGAAGTGTCCTATTTTCCTGGCCGCCCCATCCGGTTGAGGATTCCGTGTGAAGTATGGTTAACATTTATGCCTTCCCGTATTCTTTAATTTTTCTGAAATGATGTCTTTAACTTCATCAGGGCTTATGTCCTCAAGGCATTTGCTTTTTTTGCTTCCATTGCATCCGTCTTTACCACATGGGACACAATCCCAGTCCCGTTGAATAACCGTATGAATACCGGATGTTTGTATACCATGCCTATGGGAATAAGGATTCTCCGCCCCCAAACTCTGAACTCCTGACTCTGAACTCCCGTTATCCCACGGCCCCCAGTTAAATGCGCCGCTTGGACCGAAGAGAGCGACTGTTGGTGTGTTAACAGCTGCAGCTATGTGCATTGGAGCGGAATCAACACCAAAGAAAAGGTCCGATATTTCAGATATTGCCGCAAGCTGTTTTATTGAAGTCTTTCCGGACAAGTCAATGAGTTTGGAGTCTGGAATTTGGAGTCTTGAAGCTAAAGATAAAATCTTTTTTACCTTTTCAATCTCATTTTTCCCCGAAGCAGATGTCAGGATCACCTTCATTCCCTGCTCAACAATCCAGCCTGTTATCTCTGCCATGTATTCATCCTTCCAGCATTTAAATAACCACCTTGAAGTCGGATGGATATGCACTATGGTATCGTGTTCCGTTATATTATATTTCCCGATGGTTTCTTTGATAATCATCCTCTCTTTTTCAGGGATGTGAATATCAACAGAGAGGTTGCCGGTGTTTATTCCGGACCGGCTGACTATCTCAAGGTTCTGTAATACCATGTGTTTTCCGCCGAGCGGCTCTACCTGGTGAGTATGGCAATATTTCTTTCCAATGAAACCCTTGCCGGATTTCCAGCCCAGCCTGTATCCGGCCCCTGACACACAGGATAAAATCGCAGCCCTGTCACCACCGGTCAGGTCCACTGTCATGTCAAAATTTTTTGCCCTTATTTTTTTGATGAATCGTATTTCTTTGAGATAACGCGCGGCAGCGGGCAAATCTATCATCTTTCTTTCGAATGTAATAAGTTCATCCATAAGCTGATTGCCGGCAAGCACATCTTCAGTGCCGGAGTTGACGAGCACGGATACAGAGGCATCAGGGAAGGTCTCCTTCAGCGCCCTTATTACAGGCACGGTAAGAAGCACATCACCGATGTGCCGGAGTTTGATAACCAGGATTTTGTTTACGCCTCTGAACTCCTGAAAAGCCTGCATGGGATTTAGCTACCGCTTCCTGAAATTATTCTTATGATCTTATCGACTGCATTGTCTATCGGGTACTCTTCGGCCTTAAGTCTTGCCTGTCTGCCCATATCTTCAGCGTGTAACAGAACGGATGATATTTTTTCTGCAAACGCACCGGCATCTGAAGGATCATTAATTACAAATCCCTGTACTCCGTTTTCAATAAGCTCGGAAGCTCCGTTATATGCTGTAGTTATTACCGGAATCCCTGAAGCCATTGCCTCAAGTGCGGCATTGCTGAAAGGGTCATATATGGTCGGAAGCACAAAGACATCGGAAATGGAATAGAGCCTGTGAATTTCCCGTTCAGCGCCCCGGAAGATTACCTTTTTGTTTATGCCGAGTTTTTTTGCCATTGATAAATACCGGGCTTTTGCCTCTTTCCCGGCAATCAGGAGCTGTATGTCTTTTCTCTCTACCAGGGAAAAAGCCTTGAGGAGAGTCGGTACGCCTTTTCTCTTGAAATCAGACCCGACAAACAGTATGACTTTATCTGCGGTGATACCAAGGTCATTTCTGATGTCCGCTTTAATATCCGTACCAGCGGGCTGAAATTTTTGGAGGTCAACACCATTATAAATCACCTGTATTTTATTGTCGTGCATGGGGTAGTGCCTTAATATGTCTTTTTTTACCATCATCGAGTTTGCAATTATTGTCCCGGAATTTGAGAAACACTCTTTTTCAAGATAAAGCAAAAGGAGATGATGCGGATTGACCGTAAGACTGATTTTTTTTAAAAAAGAGTCTACTGACTTCCGCCTGTCAAGCCACTCCCTGTGGCAGCCGTCGCCCGCCCTGTAGATATCCTGAAAGAATGTGCGCTCAAAACTCAGTACGCAGTCAAAATATCCTTTTTTAAGCTCTGCCCGGGTATTGGCGGCAAAAATGATATTTGAAAGAAAAGACGGACTGCCGATTGTCCTGATTTTATGAACAGTTAAATTCTTGCCTGACCGGTTGAACGCGCTGAAAATATGTACATCATACCCTCTTTCAGCAAGGTTACCGGCTAAAAGATTCAGGTAGTTTTCAGCTCCGCCATAAGGGGTATAATTTTTGCGAATAAGGGCGATTTTCAATGTGTTTTTTATTTTGACTGCGCAGGCACAAAGGCACAGAGTAGCACAGGCACAAAGTGAAAGAAAAGGATAAAAACTTTCTTTGGATTGCCTTTAACTTTGTGCCTGTGTGCCTTTGCCACTTTGTGCCTGCCTTATTATAATTTTGCAGGCAATAATTTAAATTGTTTCTTCTGCCTGCCCCTGTATACCTTGAAGTCTTTATGGTCAAGTGTAAAGACGGTTGAAATATTCTCTGCCTCTGCCACTGCAATGAGTGAGGCATCGGCAAAGTCCATCGGGAGATCATGATATTTCTTCATCAACTCTCTGCATTGACTTAGCTGCTTGTTACTTAAAGACACAGGTTTGATGTTCTCCTGAATAATAACATTCCATAAGCGGTCCTGAATATGCCATGAAAAATTCAGCATATAGAAGGCTTCCGTAAGAACAGGAAGCGTCGTGAGCATCGGAGGTTTTATTGAACTCAGTATATCATGACAGATGTCATGATAATGATCAGACTTATCAAATAGCGCAATAAACGGACCTGTATCTACTATTATCAACGTTTTCTCCGAAAACGCTCTCTCAGTATCTCCTCGGACCTTATTGCAAGGTCTCCTCTGCCGCTGCCCGGCAGATCTTTTATTAATTCTTTGATGATATCGGACATGTTCTCTTTTTTCTTTTCCACTATAGGCTTACAGAATTTCTTTATGGATTCTTTCACAACCGCACTCTTCGTTGTTTTAAGCGTCCTTGATGCTGTTTCAAGCAATTCCTCGGTTTCCTTATCTAATCTTACGCTTACTGTCATAATAGCGCCCTCCCGGATTATTGTAATACATAAGTGTATTACAATAATGTCAACAAAATCAAGGACATCTTTATTTAGAGTCTGTTTATAAATTGCCGTTTTTTGTTTTTGTCATACCCGAAGTCTTTAATCGGGTATCCAGAAGTCTTTAAAAACACTGGATTCCCGCTCAACGGACCGCGGGAATGACGGCTCATTTCTTGAGTTTATACACAGACTTTATTTAGAGTCCGTGTATAAACTCAAACAGTTGTCGTTTTTCTGTCATTCCGGCTTGTCCGGAATCGTTTCTTTAAGAAGGATTCCCGACTCGCTTCGCTTGCGGGAATGACATGCTTTTGAGCATTTGCGTTATTTATAAACAGACTCTATTTAATTACCACCTCCTGCCCTCTGAACTGAAGCTCATATAGTCTTTGATAAGGGCCTTTACTTTCAAGGAG
>BDSY01000050.1 GCA_002897895.1 bacterium BMS3Abin06 | reverse complement strand
TACATGGTGCACGGCGTAGACCTCTGGCTCAACAATCCCGTGCCTCCAATGGAGGCAAGCGGAACCAGCGGCATGAAGGCCGCCCTCAACGGAGTGCCGCACCTGAGCATACTTGACGGCTGGTGGATTGAGGGATATAACGGCAAGAACGGATGGGCCTTTGAAGGGAACGGAGATGAGAGTGACGCGGAATCGATTTATAATCTGCTTGAGCAAAAGATCATCCCCCTGTATTACAATCTGGATGACAACGGCATGCCGCATGGCTGGGTAAAGGTCATGAAAGAGGCAATAAAAAATACAGGGTCCGGATTCAGCGCCCGCAGAATGGTAAAGGAGTATGTGGCAAAGTTTTACCATAAGGCGCTGAAATCGGTTGTATAGATTTACCTGATTAGATTAAAAGATACTCATTTAAGATAGAAAGGGGAATCATGGAGAAAAGGGCGAAGTTTTCTGTATGGTACTATCTGATGGTTTTCAGCGCTATATTGCTGATGGACTCTCTGTTCTTTTCCGGTTATGCAGTAAAGGAGATATCTTACAGAGACTTCCGCGACCGGCTGGCAGCCGGTCAAATTGAAAGCGTCGTCATAATGGATAAAAAAATCTATGGGTCGATGAAATCTCCTGATTCAGAGAAAACCGGCCGGGCTGAAACCAGGGCTGCCGGAACAGGGGAATCGTTTTCACCGGAATCTACGCACACGCCCTGGCGTCTGAAGTGGAAGGAATTTGAAAAGAAGCGCGAAGATGCGGTGAAACGGCAAAAACTGCAATTTATGGTAACCCGTCTTGATGATAAAAGATTACTGGAAGACCTTCAGTCACACGGTGTGGATTACCGGGGAAAAATAGAATCAGATTGGCTGAAAAATCTTTTCCTTAACTGGATTCTCCCTTTCGGGTTCCTTTTTCTTATATGGGGATTTCTATTTAAACGGATGGGCGGCGGCCCGGGTGTTTTGAATATCGGGAAAAGTAAGGCGAAAATTTATGCGGAAGACGTCAAAAACAAGGTAAGTTTCAAAGATGTTGCGGGTATTGATGAGGCTGTTGAGGAAGTAAAAGAGGTTGTGTCTTTCCTGAAAACCCCCGGGAAGTATACCCGCCTGGGCGCAAAATTGCCAAAGGGGGTCCTGCTTGTCGGTCCTCCGGGCACGGGCAAGACCCTGCTTGCAAGGGCTGTGGCCGGTGAATCGGGGGTCCCCTTTTTCAGCATAAGCGGTTCCGATTTTGTTGAGATGTTTGTGGGGGTAGGAGCATCACGCGTTCGGGACCTGTTCAAGGAGGCAAAGGGAAAGGCCCCCTGTATAATTTTTATTGATGAACTTGACGCAGTCGGCAAAAGCCGCGGAAAAGGCGTTTTTACAGGCGGATATGATGAAAGAGAAAATACGCTTAATCAACTCCTGGCTGAAATGGATGGTTTTGATCCCCAGGTCGGCATTATTATGATGGGCGCGACAAACCGCCCTGAAGTCCTTGATGCCGCGTTGCTGCGTCCGGGGCGCTTTGACCGGCAGATTCTTGTTGACCGCCCTGACCTCAATGGCCGTATGCAGATATTCAGTGTTCATACACGCGGACTTGTTCTGGCCGGGGATGTTGATTTGCAGAAACTTGCGGCAGAGACTCCGGGTTTTGCCGGGGCTGAAATTGCCAACGTATGCAATGAAGCGGCCCTGCTGGCTTCACGTAAAGACAGGGACAAGGTAACTATGCCGGATTTTCAGGACGCCATTGAACGGGTCATCGCAGGGCTGGAAAAAAAGAACAAACTTATCAATCCGCATGAACGCAAGATTGTGGCTTACCATGAATCAGGCCATGCGCTGGTAGGTCATTTTACACCCGGAGCGGACCCTGTCCAGAAAGTCTCCATTGTGCCTCGCGGCATAGGCGCATTGGGTTACACCCTGCAAACACCTCTTGAAGACCGCTACTTAATGTCACGCTCAGAGCTTATCGGAAAGGTTAAAGGACTTTTGGGCGGCAGGGCCTCTGAAGAAATAGTTTTTAACGATATCTCCACAGGCGCTTCCAATGACCTGGAGAAAGCGACAAATATTGTCAGGAATATGATCAGGATTTACGGAATGGGCAAGCAATTACCGAATATTTCATTTGTTGAGCATGATGAGGGCGGTTTTTTAGGACAAGGGCCTGTCACATCACGTCACTCGGAAAAGATCGAACAGATTATCGATGAAGAAATGCTGGAGATTGTACGCACCTGCTACGAAGAAGTCAAAAGCTTTCTTCAAACACATCGTGACAAACTGGACCGGATGGCCGGGACACTGCTTGAAAAGGAAAACATTGACGATAAAGACATTAATGCAATATTAGGCCCCCGTCCTGAAAATATGGAGGCAAATTGAGATTGCTTCGCTCCGCTCGCAATGACGGAAAAGATTTTTGCGATGTCATTGCGAGGAGCTTCAGCGACGAAGCAATCTTGCATCCGTTTCCACCGTGAATTGCCGAATACAAATATAATGCCTTGACAATACTCATATTTATGAAAGGAGAAACGAAATGAAAAAAAGAAACCTTATGATTGCATTAACTCTGGTAACTGCAGGGATCATAATCGGATTTATCCTGACCGCAGACCTCGGCATTCAACAGGTGAATTATGCTGAAGAGACAAACATTTCACCGGATGCAGCAAACTTCCTCGACAAATTCAGCGGGTACCTTTCCGAGGTTGCCGAGGCGGTTAAACCGTCTGTTGTCAACATATCAACCACAAAGACGGTCACCATGCAGCAGAGCCCATTCGGGGACCTTTTTGACGACCCCTTTTTCAGGAGGTTCTTTGACGATCAGTTCGGCCATCAGGGGCAGAAAAGGAAATACAAATCTTCAGCCCTCGGCTCGGGAGTTATTGTGACGGAAGACGGATATATTCTTACGAACAACCATGTGGTCAAGGATGCCGATGACATCAAGGTAATCTTAGGTGATAAAAGAGAATTCAAAGGCAAGGTCATCGGAACCGACCCGAAATCCGATCTCGCGGTAGTCAGGATTGATGCCAAAGGTCTTCCTTCAATCAAGATCGGAGATTCCGATAAATTGAAGGCCGGAGAGATGGTTATCGCTATCGGCAACCCCTTTGCCCTCAGTCAGACAATCACAATGGGCATTGTAAGCGCTGTCGGGAGGTCAAATGTCGGCATTGCTGATTATGAAGACTTTATTCAAACGGACGCTGCCATTAACCCCGGCAATTCAGGCGGCGCCCTGGTAAGCACGGACGGCGAACTGATAGGGATCAATACCGCAATCTTCTCAAAGAGCGGCGGTTATATGGGCATAGGATTCGCCATCCCGTCGAATATGGCGAAGTCGGTCATGGACAGCATCATCAAGCACGGCAAGGTCATCCGGGGCTGGCTTGGGGTGAGTATACAGAACATGACACCCGACCTTGCGAAGAAGTTCGGTATCAAGGAGGAAAAAGGCGCCCTGGTTGCGGATGTAGTTGAGGGCAGTCCTGCTGAGAAGGCCGGTTTCAAACGGGGGGACCTGATAACAGGGTATGACGGCAAAACCGTAGATGATTCAACAGCCCTGAGGAATATGGTGGCCGGCACACTTCCTGACAAGCAAGTAAAAGTTGACGTAATCAGGGAAGGCGTGAAAAAGACGCTGACAGTTACTATTGGAAAGCTTTCCGAGGCGGTTGTTGCCGCCGCAAAGAGCGAATACAGCAATGCCATGAAGGGCGTCCATGTGCAGGACCTCAATCCTGAAATCAGGATGAGTCTTGACATCCCGCAGAAGGTTGAAGGAGTTGTTGTGACAAATGTTGAACCGGAAAGCCCGGCAGTAGAGGTACTGAAACGTAATGACGTGATTCAGGAGATAAACAAAAAGGCGATTAGAAGCACGAAAGATTATGAAAAGACTGTCTCAAAGATAGGCGCTAAAGACACTGTGCTCATACTGGTATACCGTGGAGGCGGTTATATTTATATAACGATAAAACCCTGAAGCCGGATCAGATTTGGAGCGGATAATTTAACATATAGATACCCCCTGTGTTCAGTCAAAAATGTGGAACATGATAAGACCGGCACAGGGGGTTAATGTGAGGAAACCCCTTAGCAGGTACCGGGGTGTATTAAAAATAATATTTACCCGCGGATATCGGTTGATTTTTTACTGTAAGGTTTTTTAAAAAAAATTACCCAGAAATAATTAACGGCATACCGGAGTCCTGTCCTGAATACCCCTTCGGCTGCCAGGCGCCGGCCCGAGCTGTACATCGGGAGTTTAAAGGTGAACTTTACATGCCCTGCCTTCCGGAGCCTGCAGGCGATATCCGTGTCTTCACCGAAAAAATCTATATCTGTATTATAACCCCCGACTTTTTCCAGAGCCGATTTTCTGACTACAAAATTTCCTCCCTGAAGCATTGCGCCTTTTCTGAATATAAAATTATTAAAAATATTGGTAATATAGCCTATGCCGTAAAATATTTTTGCCTGAATATTGACAAACCGGGGAAGATCATAATAAATAACAGGCCCGGAAAGCGCTGCCAATCTTTCATCACCGGAAAATTCGCCAAAGACTTTTCTTATCCAGCCCCGGGGAAGCATATTGTCGGCATCAATATTGGCGATTAAATCCCCTGTGGCCGCTTTATATCCGGCCTGTCTTGCCTTTACCAGCCCTTTCTGTGGTTCGTCAATAACCTTCACTCCCTTATAAGACAGAGCTATTTCTTTAGTCCTGTCAGCGCTGTTATTATTAACCACGATAATCTCAACATCCGCTGTTATATCTTCCATCTCCCTGAGAACGGAATCCAGGCATTTGCCTATGCAGGCTTCTTCATTATAAGCCGGGATTATAAAAGTTAATTTCATGATTCAATTTTACCGCTAAAAGATTAACGAACAGACTTCCATTCTTTGCAGGCTGCCTTCTTGAAGAGAGCAACAGAAAGCCCGTTAAGCAGCCATGAGGCAAGCAGGCGGGGCCATCCGATTTTATGGGCCCTCCTGCCGGTATGGAAGACAATTAAACTGCGAACCATCCTGGTCTTGCCGGTCCTTGAGAGCCTGTAAAACATATCGTTATCCTCAGCAACCACTAATGCTTCATTATAACCACCGGTTTTCAGAAAGGATTCTCTTTTAATCATTTGAAATTCTCCGCATGCGCTGCCTTTGCCGAGTATATTATTAGTTAAAAAATGGGTATAATTAACTGCTCCAAAGAATATTCTATCACTCCGGGTTTCAAACTCTTTCATTACCTTAACAGAAACTGTAATGCCTGCTATTTCAGGATCATCTTTAAAAACCCGTATGGCTTTGCTAAAAAACATATCCGGATCGGGAACTACAACATCAGCATCCTGAAATACGAGGTAGTTACCGTCGGCAATGCCGGCGCCCAGGTTTCTGCCGCCGCCGATTGTCTGGCGTTTCCCCCCTTTGTACACGACAATCTTATCAGTATATTTCCGGGCAATCTCTACTGTTCTGTCCGTACTGTTTCCGTCCGAGATAATAACTTCATAAGGGGTTGATTTTATTTGCCTGATATTCTTCAATGTCTTTTCAAGCACGCCTTCTTCATTCAATGCAGGAATTATAATAGAAATCATAAGTTATTCCCTGATAATCTCGTGCGCATAAAACGGCTGAATCCATAGAAAGCAAGTAAGATCATTATAGCAGCTATTATTAGAAATCCGATCCTGAGACCCTCATCCACCAGGAGATAAATATTGCCGAAAAAATAACCGGCAGCCATCATGAAAGCTGTCCATATCAGGCCGCCTGTAAAATTATAAATCCCGTACTTTTTTAACGGCACACGAACCATTCCTGCTGTAATAAGGATCGCAAGGGCAAATCCGAACCCCATGGTAATCTTCGAAATGATCAATATTTTTTCCTCGTGCTCTCTGAACATCACTCTGACCTTCTCAATTGTTTGATCCGTAATATTAAAAAACCTTCCGTATTTTCGAACAAGCCGGTATGTGCCGAAGTATCCAACTCCATACCAGCTGAAGTCAGCTGCCAGGTCCCCGGATAATAATAGAAGAAATACAGGGATAAGCTTGAAATATCCCAGTTTAAAAAGAAAACCTGCGGCTATCATAACCACAGGCCCCTCGAAAAATGATCCGATAAAAATTGCCGGATATTTGAAAGTCAAAATGAAATTTGCAGGTTCCATAAATTTATGTTCTCATAATACGTTTCAGGCTGCAAGCTTTTTATAAATATCTATTATCCATCTGTTTATATATTCGAGTAATGACCTGCCCCTGTAAATCATAATACAGGATAATATACTTAAAAATAATGAGCCTGCCATATCAAACGGAAAGTGTATCCCGCAGTACACCCTGCCCAATGAAGTCAAAATAGCCACTATCAGAAGGACAACTCCTGCGGATACCCATCTGCTGAATACGAGCAGATAAAGAGACGCGCTGAAAAGGAGTGTTGCATGATCGCTCGGAAACGAGGTCTCGGGCGCATGGGGTATAAGGGTTGTCCCGAGTCCAATCATGAATGGTCTTGGATGAAAATACAGGAGAGTGACAACGAAGTTTAAAATCAGTCCGAAAACAGATGCCTCTGCAGCAAGGAGTAGTGTATTCTTTCTCCTTTCATTGGTGAGAAACCAGAGAAAGACAAAAAGCGCCATTAATATATACGGCCCGCCCTCTGCAAAGAATATGGCAATATAATCCAGAGAAGGATTTTTACCTGCCCCGGCATTAATCCACTGAAAAAGTCCTGTGTTTATATCCTCAAGCATCGTTATACCTGTTATTACTTATCCTGTTTGGTAACTACTCAGGCAGGCACAGAGGCACAAAGTATCAAAGGGACAAAGTGAAAAAAGCTAAAAACTTCCCTTATATTTCTTTTAACCTGTGTGCCTTTGTCACTTTGAACCTGAGTAGTTACCCTGTTTGAAACAATAGCCGCATTCTCCACCGGAAATGGCCACATCATTCATATCTCTCCGGTCTATCGGGAAAAGCTTGCAGACATCAGGTCTGCCTTTCATATAAGTCAGGCATAAATTCTCCCTCGTGAGCAGGGGGCATCTGAACGCCAGAGAGCAGCACCGCGCACATTGCCGGCATTCCCCTTCGCGCCGTTTCAGCTGGGCTTCCACATAGTTTTTCCTGAACTGAACGAGATAAAAGCGCCTTATCTTTCCGGCTAAATGGATGAAGAAGGCAGACTCTGCAATTTTCCCGGCATATCCATATAACTTATTTGACAGATAACTGAATACAACCAATAATTGATCTCCTCATAACGAATTTGATTTATTGTAACCGTTCACGGGTTATGTTTGTTTAGGTTTGCTGGTTACAAACACCGCAATGGAAAGACTAAAATCCCCTCTTGAGAGGGGTGCAGGGGTGTGTTTGCAACGCAAAACATGAAAGAGATCAGACTGGATAAAAACACACACCCCTTAATCCCCTCTCAAGAGGGGAAAACTGATAACCGCCCCCTCTGAACGGTTACGATTTATTTTATCAAATTGTATAATTTTACAAACTGAACATTACCGGAAGATTTCATGAAGATTACATTTTTGAAAGGTTTTAAAGGGGCAGAGAAATCGTAAAAGCAGTCCCTTTGCCCTCTTTGCTAAAGACTTCTATGTGTCCGTTATGTGCATGAACTACGGCCCTTACAAGGCTGAGGCCAAGACCAAGGCCCTTCCGGGATAAGGCGTTTTTGCCGCGATAAAGGCGATCCCATATCCTCGACAGTTCCTTCCCGGCTATCCCTATGCCTGTATCCTCTACAATGACCTTGACATATCCCGCTTCAGGCCCTGCCTTTACCGAAACCCTGCCGCTCTCAGGGGTGTATTTAACGGCATTGTCCAGCAAGTTTGCAATAACCTGTTTTAAACGGACCGGATCGGCGTCAAGGACAATGTCCCGGGGTATATCAGAATGAATGGTAATGTTGCAGTCTTCAGCAACATACCGGTAGAGATCAACTACATCGGCAATGAGGGTGAAAATATTGACCCTCTGAAGATTTAGCCTCATAAGACCTGTCTCTGCTTCCGAAATGTCCATAAGAGTATTGAGCATCCTGGTAATCTGCTCGGATTCCTCAATGCAGTCGGAGAGGGCCTCACGGCAGGTATCTATGTTTTCCGCAGAATAGACAGCGTTTTCAGCAGTGTTACGGAGCCTGGTCATGGGCGTGCGGAGGTCGTGGGCCACACTGTCAAGGGCGGATCTCATTGCGTTGACGACTTCTTCAATACGCTGCAGCATACCGTTAAAAAGCAGCGAGAGTTCCTCCAGCTCATCACCTGTTTCTCTTACGGCAACGCGTGAATCAAGTCTTCCCTCGTTTATTTCTTTTACTGTGCCGATTATGTCCCTGAGCGGCATCATGGCGCGTATCGCTATCAGTATTCCACCACCGAATCCAAGAATAACCATCACAATAATTACACCCCCGAATGTCTCCCTGAACCTCTCAAGCAGCCTTTGTCTGCCTGCTGCGCTTTTGCCCGTTTCAAGGCGATTTCCGTCCGGCAAGGCTGATGAGAAATATTCTATGTAGTCTTCTTTCTTCACGGAACGAAGAAGCGACCTCCACCATACCATTGAGGCGCTCTGGCTGCTGATAGGGACACCCGCTATGTTGCCGGGCCATTTTTCATAAAGAATATTGCTAAAAGGATCAGTTAAACGTACAAAGTATTTATCCCTTCCGAGCGCCTGACTTTCCACTTGTATTTCACCTGTCAACGCATCGAGTCCGCCCTTTAAATAGTATGCTTCAAGTTCTTTCAGTTTTGTGCTGATTGCCTGATGATCTTCCTGTGTAAGAGAAGACAGGATATAAAAGTACAGGATAGAAAAGAGGGCAAAAAAACTCAGGCTGAAGATAACAAGATACCAGAGGGTAATACGAAAACCGATGGTCTTAAATATCTTTGTCAATCTCTTTAAGGACATAGCCTGCACCCCTGATGGTATATATCATCTTTTTAGTGAAATCTCTGTCAATCTTTTCTCTGAGCCTGCATACCAGGACATCCACAACATTGGTCTGGGGGTCGAAGTCATAGTTCCAGAGATGCTCCATGATCATCGTTCTCGTGACCACCCTGCCTGCATTTCTCATAAGGTATTCAAGGAGTGAAAACTCCCTGGGCTGAAGGTCAATTTTTTTAGCTTCCCGGATAACCTCACGCCTGTAGATATCAAGTGAAATGTCGCCGACCTTAAGATGTGCAGGCTCAACGCCGCCGCTTGACCGCCGGATAAGCGCCTGCACACGCGCAAGCAGTTCAGAAAAGGAAAATGGTTTTACCAGGTAATCGTCACTTCCCTGCTGAAGCCCCCTTACCCTGTCCTCAAGGGACCTTTTTGCACTCAGGATGATAACGGGCGTATTAATCCCCCTTGCGCGCAACTGCCTTATAAGGCCGAGTCCATCCACGCCGGGAAGCATAATATCTACTACGGCAGCATCATAGGACGTTGTCAGTACCAGATGAAGCCCGTCCTCACCGTCAGCGGCATGGTCAACGGCGAAACCCGCCTCCCTGAGACCCTTCACAATAAATGAGGCTATCTTTTTATCATCCTCCACAAGCAGAATGCGCATTGCTATGCTCCTTTCCTGTCTTTTCTAAAAGCCTTTATAGTGGAGATAATGGATAAAGCTACAAAAACGATTATTACAGCTACAAGGGGTGACTTTTTTTAGATGTGCACTCATTTATTATATATAATAAATATTCTTGCCTGAAAGACTGTTAAAATATTGATAAGAGTGGCTTAATTTTAACATTTTTAATAGTGGTTTTTGATATAAAATTTTATGCCGCTAAAAGAGGAATTTGAAAGAGTTGGTAACAAACTATTCAGGTGGCGGAGCTATCTCCCAGTTTTAATTCTGCCATTGATTATTATTCCCCTTTTGTCTCCTGAAATAGAGACTCCTCTTGATGATATCTGGGACGGACTGTGCCTCCTTATCAGTCTTACAGGTATCACATTAAGGATTCTTACTGTTGGATGTGCCCCGGGGGGAACATCCGGAAGGAATACCAGGAAACAAAAGGCAGCAGAGCTAAACACCAGCGGCATATATTCCATCGTCAGACATCCCATCTATTTCGGGAATTTTCTGATATGGCTGGGAATGTCAATGTTTTCAAAATCTGCATGGTGCATATTGGTGTCATTACTGATATTTTGGCTCTACTATGAGAGAATCATGTTTGCCGAGGAGGAATTTTTGAGGCAAAAATTTGGAGATAAATATCTGAAATGGGCAGAAAAGATGCCTGCGTTTATTCCCAGGTTTAGACACTGGCAGCCGCCAAGCCTCAAATTTTCTATAAAGAGCTCCCTGTCAAGGGAGCATACAACATTTTTTATTATTTCTTTCTATTTCGTGTTTATGGATAGCTTTGAAGACATTGCTCAGGACAGTGTGTTTGGAATAGACGCCTTCTGGGCGGTGCTTTTAATCATGGCCACTTTTGTTTATATATCCACCAGATTCCTTAGAAAAAAGACAAATCTCTTAAAAGAGGATAACCGATAGCCGTTTCAGCCCCGGTTTTAAGCAATACTTACTTTAGATAAACTGAAACTGTTGTTCCCTCTCCAACCTTACTTTTTATCTCTATTCTGCCGCCGTGCAGTTTTGCTATTCCCTCGCAGATGCTCAGACCCAGCCCTACGCTTCCAGGCTCTCTTGAGCGTGATCTATCAACACGATAAAAGCGGTCAAAGACCCTGTCTAAATCCTTCCCGGCTATGCCGATACCCGTGTCTTTTATTTTGGTTATTATAAAACCCTTTTCTTTTTTGACGGAAATGTCTATCTTTCCCAAAGGGACGTTATATTTAATAGCATTATCTATGATATTAACAAATAGTTCCAACAATGCTGCCCTGTCCCCACGGATTACAAATCTGTCAGGGATGGATATATTCATGCTTATGCTCTTTTGATCTGCAAGCGGTGTCAGCATCCTCACCGATTCATGAATGATCTCGTCGATATCAATATTTTTCATATTCAATCCACTCTTGTCTGTGGTTAGACGGGCCAGGAAAAGCAGTTTCTGAACCATGCCTGACATTATCTTTGCGGCATTTATAACGGCTGTAAGCGCATCTTTGTACTCCTGCAATGACCTGTCTTTTCTCAGTGTCACCTCGCTCTCACTAAGGACAACCGACAGTGGAGTCCGGAGTTCATGTGAGGCGTCTGCTGCAAACTGTTTCTGGCGCTTAAATGACCTTTCAAGGCTGTCAAAGGTGCGGTTAAAGGAGGATGCCAGTATCCTCAGTTCCTCTGGAACCTCTTCCACGGTTATTCTTTCTGAGAGATTTGATTCGGAGATACTGTCGACGGTCTTTGATATCTCCTTTATCGGAATAAGAGCTTTTCTCGCGATCAAAAAACCGCCGAATGCAGAAATTATCATCACTGCAAAAATAGAAAAGGAAAGGACAATCCTGTAAGTCTTCATGACTTTTAGCTGGGCGCTTATATCCTCAGTACACTGGATAATGAGGCGGTGGTATCTGCCCGTTGCTTTATCGTCCTTTTCTATTTCCTTCAAAATATGAAAATTAACGAGTCTTAAAGGTATCCCGTTCAAAAAAACATTTTTATAATTTGTTTGATTTTCTCCTGCCAGGAACGGAAGTTCCGAATTTGTCAGGGAAGCTGATTTCTCTATTGTAGTTCCATCAGGGCGGCGAATTTGGAAAAAGCTCCTGCTTTTCGGCGAGCTATACTCCCACATGACCTCGTCAGAAAAATCGAACTCCATTTCACTATCATCCTCGCTTACCAGTGTTGCCAGAGCCTTTGCCCTGGACAGGAGACTTGAATCAATGGAATTGTAGACGATGTTGCCGAGGCTGAAATAAAGAAACAATCCAAGTACGGACAGGGCCGCGAACAGGACAATCATGTAAAAAGTAATAATCCTTGCTTTTATGGAAGATAGCATTTTATACCGTCAGCATATATCCAGCTCCCCGAACAGTGTGGATGAGCTTTACATCAAATCCCCTGTCTATTTTGTTTCTTATCCTGTTTATAAAGACATCGATGATATTGCTGTCAAGATCGAAATCACTGTCATACAGATGCTCCGAGAGCAATGTCCTGCTCAGCACCTTATCCCTGTTTACGGCCATATATTCAAGGAGGGCATATTCCCTTGCCGAAAGCAAAATAGCTTTCCCGCATCTCCTTACCTCGTGAGTTGCCATGTTAATGATAAGGTCTCCTATCTCGACAGAGGATGTCCCGGCCTCGGAATTCCGCCTGATCAATGCCCGTATGCGCGCCAGGAGCTCTTCAAAGAGAAATGGTTTTGTAAGATAGTCATCAGCACCGCTGTCCAGCCCTGAGACCTTATCCATTACCGTATCCTTTGCAGTGAGCATAAGTACCGGCGTCTTGAGTCCCGCCTTGCGAATCCTTTTAAGGATTGTCATCCCATCGACAATCGGCAGCATAATGTCCAGGACTATGAGATCAGAGGGTTCATTCTCCGCCATAAAGAGCCCATCCTCGCCATTGTATGCAACATCCACCGCATAACCTTCTTCTGTAAGCCCTTTTTTGACAATATCGGCAAGGGCTTTTTCGTCTTCAACAATCAGTATCCGCACGGCCTATCTTACTCCGGGTCTTCTTTTAAAAGAGATAAACACAAAAACCGCCCCGATGAGAATGGGTTCACCAATAGCTACAGGCAGCACATTGTTCGGATTAAGCCTGAGCACTCTCTTTATATCAAGATGCGACATCATGCTGATTACAGGTATGTTATTATTCTTATCAACAACCGTTATATAAGCCACATAACCGCCTGAATCAATAAGCCTCATCGGCCATTTACCCATATACGTGCCATGCGGCGCAATAGTATCCACCCTGATTGCCTTGTTGGCGCTCCAGTCTTCGAGGTCCATCGGCGCTTCCTTGCCCTGGGTAACATTAGCCAGCGAAATATAAGTGATGAGGTTAGTGACGGGCTTACCGGAATTATTGGTTATCGTTCCCGTATATGTTATCCTGTCTCCCATCTTTGCCTGAACAGACGGTGGATTAATGGATATCGTGATACGGCCGGATGCAGCGGCATATGTATAATTCAGCATTGTTGCAAAAAAAATCATTGATAAAGTCAATATTGTCTTTTTCATATCATACCTCACATTTGAACTTTAGCTGCGCTTCTTTTCAGAAACCATATGCATAAAAGTGTGTATATGCAGATAATCGCAACCCGCCCGGTTTGATAGCTGAGTCCCTGACTGTCAATGACAACGCTGTCAAAGGTATTGACGGCATCCGCAAATGGGTTTAGCAGATCGAAGATTCTGCCGAACCATGTCCTGCGCAGCGCCGCTGAAAGAAAGATGGGCGCCCCTGCCAGCAGGAATATAAAGAATGAGATGATCAGGGAATTTTTCATTGACTTTATCCTTGCCGAGAGACCCATGGAAAAGGCGGAAAATATGAGGGACAGGAGTGTCCCGAGAACTCCGAGATAGAGAATCCCCGGCAGCAGGTTTTGTCCTCCCTTTCCTACAATGTACAGGTAAGGCAGGGAGATGGCAAAGATAATTCCCCAGTTCGTTAAAACAGCGCAGAGTTTTCCGGCAGCAATCTCTCTTCTTTTTACAGGACTCAGGAAGAGCGCCTCAAGAGTTCCCCTTTCTATTTCACCGGCAAAGGCGTCCGCCCCCAATACAAGTCCCATCAATACCCCGAGTGCGGTTATAAAATTCATGATCATGTAAAGCATGGTCCCCTGGTCAAGGAGACTCAACTCCCTGTTGGTCAGGAACAGGTAACTCAGGACGCTCAGGATAACCGATGTGAGGATATACCACAAAAAACCTTTTGGGGTCAGGATGCTTTCCCTTATCTCCTTTTGCATTATGAACGCTGTCTTCATGGTGCGCCCCCTTGTGTGGATAGAAAGAATATATCCTCTATCGTCCCTTTACCCTCTATCTTTTTAACGTCACCTGTCCTGACTATCTTTCCAAAATTAATGATGGCTATCCTGTTGCAAAGTCTTTCCACATCATCCAGCAGGTGTGTCGAAAGAAAAATGGTTGTGCCGTGTTCCCGGTTGAGGTTTATCAACAGATCATGGATATCCTTTCTGCCTTTTGGGTCAAGACCGTTTGCAGGCTCATCAAGAAACAAAATCCGGGGCCGGTTGATAAGCGCCCTTGCAATACCGAGCCTCTGCTTCATGCCGCGGGAAAAGGTGTAAATGAGATGATTTTCTTTCCCCTGAAGCCCCACGCTTTCTATCAGCTTACAGGTTTCCCGCCTTAATCTTTTCTCATTGTACAGATGGGAGAAAAATTCAAGGTATTCATAAGCTGTCATCCATTCATAATAACCACTGGATTCAGGAAAGGCGTTTATTATTTTTTTTATCTCCGCGGATTCCGTATTAACATTGTGTCCGTCAATCAAAACTCTTCCCGAATCAGCCCTGGTAATGCCGGTCAGTATGCGTATGGTGGTTGTCTTACCCGCACCATTCGGACCAAGAAAGCCGAAGATATCACCTTCTTCCACACTGAAATCCAGTCCATCCAGTGCTGTATGCCAATCGTATCTCTTCTGTAGATTCTCTACTAAAATAATCATTGCCGTCCTCCTTTTTTTTAAAATTCAAGGGGCGGAAGATTTTCCGCCCCCTCTTGTTCATTACCTTTCACCTCCATCTTCATTGTCATAGTCGGAATCTTCTCTTTCCCGATCTTCATTGTCACTCTGGTCCTGTTCTATCTTCAGTATCTTGCCATTCCCCGCGTCAACCTTGACATCAATTACCTGACGGTCGGCCCTTACAATCTCGACCCCATAGACAAGGTAACCGTTTTCATTTTCGAGTTCAGCCCTTAACACCTTGCCCCGGACCTGCGCCAGCGCTGCATTGATGGCGGAATCCATCGATATCCTTGCCATACCGGCAAGCCCTGCCTCATCAATACTCTTTATCTGAATGCTGCCTGTTTGACTTGTATGCCGGACTTCTTCTGCGGTGACTCCACCGATGGTAAGAAGAACTGTCAGGACTCCCACTATGAACGCTCCTGAATTTTTCATGCCTATTACCTCCTTTCTTATAAAATTTGTAAACTCGATTCAAGTTTACGATTCCATTATAAGAAAAGGAAGATTACAGAAAGATGAACGCAATGACAGGAATTACGAATTATGTGGAAACTGTTACCTTATCTATTTTTTTATGCACACCTTCGGTGGTACTAATAGTTGTCCATAATAGAAATTGATAAATGATACCATATGTAGTATCATAATAGCATGAGTGAAATCAACATAATTCTTGATACTAACGTATTACACGCAGGACTTTATTCATCAAGAGGAGCTTCTTACCAAATTTTGAAGTTAATAGAAAAGGGCAAGATTAAGATATTTCTATCAACTGCATTATTATTTGAATATGAAGACGTATTAAAGAGGAATAAACGAATATTAAAACTAACAGATAGCGATATTGAAAAAATCCTCGATAATCTATGCAAATTAAGTGATCATCAGAAAATATATTTTTTGTGGAGGCCCTATTTACCTGATCCGAATGATGATCTTATATTAGAGTTAGCAGTTGCATCTGAAACAAAGACAATTGTAACTCACAATATCAAAGATTTTAAGGGAATCAATAAATTCGGAGTGAGAGCAATAGCTCCGAAAATATTATTGGAGGAAATAAAATGAGCGCTTTAAGTTTAAGATTGCCTGATTCAATACATAGGCATATCAAAGAGATTGCACAGAAAGAGGGGGTCTCGATTAACCAGTTTATATCATCTGCTGTTTCAGAGAAAATATCTGCATTATTGACTGAGGATTATTTGAAAAGCAGGGCCAAAAGAGCAAGGAAAAAAGACTTTAAAAACATATTAGATAAAGTGCCTGATCGTGAACCACTGCCAGGAGATGAATTATAAAATTGGACAACAAGGCGCTGAAGTGAATGCGTGCCACAGGGCTTTTTACGTTTTGTAATGTTTTGCGTTTTGCAAATCAGTTTTGTGCTTGCTATTATCCTTCATGATACTCGATTCCAGGTTGACTGATATATTAAAAGACTACAAGAGGTGCTGCTACTCCATATTCCGACATGGATGTTCTGGTTGTTCTGGACGAAATGGCTGATGAGCATGATATTGACTATGTCAGTGATCGTGCATGGGAAGCGGGATTTAAGCATGGCATTGTGGTAGTTCCAATTGTTTTCACAAAAGAAGAATGGAAAAAATCCCGGAACGCTATTTTCTGCTCGCACAGGCTGTAGAAACAGAAGGAATTGCGGTTAACGATTTGTTGTCAGGCGGGATTGTCGTCGATTCAGCCACTTTTTGAAAGAAGACTGACTCTCCCCTGATGGTTTGCCGGCCAACAATCCTTCAACACTTATATCTTCATCAATGTCTTCCCAATGAATCCCATGACCTCTGCCTGTTAATCTCCAATTATTTCGTTCTTTTGAAGTGGCATATACCAAGCGGGGAAACCATTCCAATGGAGCTGAAATTGTCCTTCCATCGCTCAGGTCTACACTCAAGGTATCCTTTGTTACTCTTACATTTTCAGCAAATGGGACTTCTATTTCAACTGCCGAAATACTCATTCCATGCCTCCAATAATATGGATTTTACTAATTTCTATCCGGCTAAATCCTCCACTGCTTTGCAGCCGTACAGGGTCAAGCCAGAATTTTGCAATTTTATCATCACTCTCAATATGGATGTGCTCAGGTTCATCCCGATCTCCTGCATAAAAGAAGAAGCGATATGATCTAACTTTAAGTACTGTCGGCATCAGATTTATAATATCATATATTTTTGATTAACATTAATAATCCTTTTTTCGGAGGTCGCCTGTTTCGGCGCCCTCCGCACAGATTTTTGATTTACCGTCCATACCGGTTACTGTCTTAGTCATAGGATATTCCGTCATTGTCATCAGAGAAACTTTTAAGGGTACTGAAAACAATAAAGAAAAACCATCCCCAATCCATATATGAACTTGCCAGGATGCTTCACCGGAACATAAAAAATACCTTTAACGATGTCCGGTTCCTTATCCAATTCTTGAATGCGGCGCGCGTAATCTGCTTCAGCCGCTGCAATTTAAGCCTGGCGCATCCGCCTGATTTTGTCATTACTCGCTTGACCCAACTGTTCTTCAAGAAGTGCGATTCGCGCGCGGTGGCTGGTTGTCAGACTTTCACGTCGATATTGTGCCAGTTCCCGGGTCCGGCGCTGGTGCTTTTCGCACGCCTCTGACCAGAGCTTATAGTGGCGGCTCAGTTCTGTCAAATTGAAGATCATATCTTCAATCTGCAATATTCTGAATATCTGAGCAGGAGCCGTCCTGTAACGTATCACGGCTTAATGAAACAACGATAACAGAAGTGGACAGAAACGTTCCGCGGAAAATAAACGCAACTTTATTTTATCTCAGGAAAAACAGAGGGAATAATCAGTGTTATACAGAAATCCCCTGACTGCAGCAGCTCAGCCTTGATATCTATAGCAAGGCAGCGGGCGAAAGCATCTGCAAGGGAGAGTCCAAGCCCGCTGTGAATACTGTCGCTTCTGGCCGGATCCTTTTGCCACAAATACTCGAACATATGATTGAGATCGTCCTCTGTCAGGGATTTGTTGCTGTTTTTCACTGACACTATTACATCTGTGGAATGTAGCTTCAGACAGCATTCAACATGCCCGCCATCAGGACAATATTCAACTGCATTGCTGAACAGATTTGTCAGGATTGACGAGAGTATTACCCTGTCGGTAATAACTTCAGCACTCTCCGGCAGATCAAATTTGATGCTGATATGCTTTTCATCAGCCATTCTTTGCCACGGTTCCCAGAATTCCAGCATCATGCCTTTCACGCCGGCAGGTGCAGGGGATATGTTCTGTATGCCGGATTCACAGCGGCCCAGCGCAAGGAGAACAGATACTGTCCTGTCCATCTGCTTCGATATTTCACAGGCGTCTGTCAGGGCGCTATTGACAAACCCGGCATCGTCAGGCCATTTGAGGGCAACTTCCGTCAGTGAACGCAGTTCTGCAATCGGTGTTTTTAACTCATGAGCCATATCAGCCGTAAGGCGCTTCTCACGTGCAAAGGCGTGTTCAAGTCGTTCCAGAAGCTCATTCAATCGCCTGACAATAGGTCGCAGTTCATCCGGTAGATGGCCGGTATTGTAACGGGACCCCAGAGATTTTGAATCAATGGTCGCCGTATAATCAGCCAGAAGCCTTAAGGGAAAAAGTCCGGACATGACAACACGGGGAACCATCGTGATAATGCCGATTATGATTATAATAATGAGTGAAGCTGTCCCAAGAAATAACAGACGCAGCATATTGGATATTTCAATACGGTCCCGCGCCAGAACGACCTGCACCTCAAGGCGGTTTTTAATCAGAGGACGGTTTTCATAATCTATAAACGGGAAAAAGCTGATGCCGCCCGGCCGGGCAAATTTATCTTCTTTCTCAGATTACAGACAGCGGAATCAACAACATTACTCATGGGATTTACCCTCTCATCATATATGTGCTTTTCTATCTCTGCCCGTGTAATGAGCTTTCCTCTCCTTACAGCCATAAATTCCAGCAGCATGTATTCACGCGGAGCAAGAGGTATATTCCGTCCATCCCGGTCAACTGTTTTCAGAGCGGTATTCACCCGAAGATTCCCTATTTGTATTATCGGATTCTTGGCATTGTACCTGCGCCGGATGAGCGCCTGAACCCTGGCTAATAATTCATCAAAGGCAAACGGCTTTGTGAGATAGTCGTCTGCCCCCAGTTGCAGCCCCCTGACCCGATCTTCCAGAGTATACCGTGCAGTAAGAATCAGGATGTGAACATCAGTTCCTTCTGAACGCAGCTTTTTCAGGATCGTAAGGCCGTCAATTCCGGGGAGCATCAGGTCTAATATGATTACGTCATAATCATTAATTTCAGCAAGATACAAACCGTCTTTGCCGTCTGCCGCCATGTCAACGGCATATCCGGACCTGCGCAATCCTTTGCCTACTGCGGCCTGTAAACGCTTTGAATCTTCAACAAATAAAATCCTCATCCAATAATATACAATACTTCAAAACAGAAAATAACGAATGACAGCCCCTGAAATTTTTTCCATACCGTAATCTTCCGGTAATTCCTCGTTTCATAAACTTTCAGGGCACGAAACGCCGTGCCCTGCGGCGCTGAATTCAGGCAAAAACAGATCACTAAAAAAGGACCGGAAAAATGCTGAACAGATATACGATACAGGTGTTATTAGCGGTATTCATACTTTTTTTTAATAATACAGTTTCTGCAGAAGATAATATAAAAAGGGCGGGCGATATTTTACAGATACTTCTTCCCGCTGCAGCGATGGGTATGACGTATATTAAAGGGGATGAGCAGGGAAGAAAACAGTTTTATAAATCATTTACCGCAACAATGGCTGTAACCTATGCCTTAAAACTGGGCGTACCGGACATGCGTCCGGATGGCAGCGATAATAAAAGTTTTGTTTCAGGGCATACGTCAGCCGCCTTCTCAGGCGCTTCTTTTATACAAAGAAGGTACGGCTGGAAGCCTGGAATACCGGCATATGCTGCTGCTGCGTTTGTTGGATGGAGCAGGATCGAAGCTAAAAAACATTATATTGATGATGTTGCCCGCGGTGCGGCCATCGGGATATTAAGTACTTATATTTTCACTTCTCCCTATAAAGGCGTTACTATAACACCGGTTACGGGCGAAGACACATATGGCATTAGTTTACAGATGAACTGGTAAAAAACAGCATGCTTCACGACTCCCCGGCAATTTATCTACGGCCTCTGAGGATTTTCCTGCAAATTACCGCGTATTATTTTTAAATCACTTTATATACTCATTAATATTTTTTAATAGACATGTCCAGCTGTTTGTGCTTAAATATCACAAATTTTTTGATGCAAGTTATGCCTTTTTAAGGAGGAGACATGAGACAGTTAAAAGGTACGTTACTGAACTTCCTGATCATAACCGCTTCTGTTTTATTTTTAATTCCTGCGCTTAGTGCGGATACATTCGCAGTTGATACGTGTATAGATTGCCACAAAGACAAAAAGTTTCGCATACAGGATAAAAAACTGTTTAATTATTACAATAAGTGGAAAGGTTCTATCCATGATGTGGCAGGGGTCTCCTGTAGCGACTGCCACGGAGGGGATTCGACCAGGGCAAAAAAAGAAAAAGCTCACCCGAAAAATCTCTCACCCACAAATATATCCAGCATGGTATTTTATAAAAATATCCCGAAAACATGTGGGAAATGCCATGAGAAAGTATATAAAAATTTTATTCAGAGCAAACATTATAAGGCACTGGAAAAGGCAGGAAAAGGACCCAACTGTGCAACCTGCCACGGCTCTCTTGTTACGAATGTTTACTATGCCTCGATTGTTTCAAAGACATGCGCAAGCTGTCATAATCAGCAGACAAAAAATCATCCGGAAATAATTAAAACAGCGGAGCAAATCCTGCAGCGGCTGAATGTATCACGTGGATACCTGAAATGGGCTTCACGTCACTTCAAAGACTCAGACAAAGTAGAGTTGTTAAAGAGTATAAATAAGCTGTATCAAAATATCTCAGACTCCTGGCACCAGTTTAATTTTGCAAATACGGACGAGAATTCCCGGGAGCTGCTATCTGAATTAAGAACCATTTTTAATGAAACTTATAATAAGGAAAAAAAGAAGAAAGAATAACCGAGAACCGGTTTGCCGCTCTTTTTCCCCTGATTGCCAAAGGGCCTGCCTCTGAAATTCCTTCAGCTGCGTCACGTTTGAAAATAGTTGTAGAATCCTTTCAGGAATACTGCTAAACTTATTCACTATCTATGTCGGGATTTTTCTATGAAATCTGGCCTCATATAGTCGGGGGCATTACCCTGTTGACGAATCTCCTGGCTTCGGGACACGCTATTTTGCATAAGCGGGAAACCCGTTCCGCAGTTGCATGGGTGGGTCTCATCTGGCTTGTCCCTGTACTCGGAGCTGTTCTCTATGTCATTCTGGGCATTAACCGCATCAGGCGGCGTGCCAGGGCCTTGCGCAGCACACAGACCCGATACAGAAGTTCTGCGAATACTCCTTATCATTATCATAAGAATAAAGATGCCCTGCAGGATCAATTTGCGGCCCTGTCCGGACTGGTAGAGAAGATTGTATCAATGCCGCTTTTACACGGGAACCGGATAACCGCTCTCATTAATGGCGATGAAGCCTTCCCGGCCATGATTAAGGCTATTGATGAAGCGGAACACTCTGTTGCCCTGTCAACCTATATCTTCGATAACGACAGAGCGGGAATGTTGTTCATTAATGCACTTGCCCGCGCAGTTGACCGAAGGGTAGAAGTACGCGTGCTTATTGACGACATGGGGGCCCGTTATTCCCTGCCTTCCGTAACCCGTAAACTAAACCGGGCAGGCATTACCGCCGCACGCTTTCTTCCGACATTTCTCCCATGGAGGATGCCTTTTGTAAACCTGAGAAACCACCGTAAAATCCTCGTAACGGACGGGAAGACCGGCTTTACCGGGGGCATGAATATCAGGGAGGGACTTCTTCTGAATGAACAACCCCGCAATCCACTGCAGGATATGCATTTTCTTATTGAAGGGCCTGTTGTCGATCACTTGCAGAAGGCATTTGCCGAAGACTGGGTATTTTGTACCGGGGAGCCCCTGCAGGACGAAAGATGGTTCCCTGTCCTGGAGCCGAAAGGCGCTGTAATGGCACGCGGCATCCCGGACGGTCCTGATGAGGATTTTGAAAAAGTTCTCTGGACGGTCCATGGAGCGCTTGCGTGCGCAAAATCATCCGTGCAAATCGTAACCCCATATTTTCTCCCGGATTCCGCTCTCATCATATCCCTCAACCTTGCGGCAATGCGCGGAGTGAACGTGGAAATAATTCTCCCTTCCGTGAACAATCTGCCGATAGTCAAGTGGGCATCCACAGACCTGTACCGGCAGGTACTGGAATATGGATGCCGCATCCGGCATACACCGCCTCCCTTTGATCACACAAAACTTATGCTTGTGGACAGCGCCTGGACATTATTCGGCTCTGCAAATATGGACCCGAGAAGCTTCCTGCTGGATTTCGAGTTCAATGTGGAATGTTATGATCAGGAGCTGGCTGCACGGCTTGAAGCCTGCATACATACAAAACTTCAGGGGGCACAAGAGGTAACATTAGAGGATGTAAACAGCCGTGGGCTTCCCATTAAATTGCGCGATGGTATTGCCCGGCTCTTTTCACCTTATCTTTAATGCACTCAGGTTGTTCAGAACCTTCCTTCTAACTTTAATAAAGTTTTGTTTCCCTGCCTGCTGTACATTAATGGCAATCAGGATTTAAAATAGTCAGTAAAAAATCTAACGGGAGTGGAGAACAATTAATGTCAAATGAAAAATATCTGGTAAAGCACCGCATAGTAATATCTCAGTTCTTTATGGCCGTGCTTGGCGCTGTAATTATATCAACAACCAGCTGGTGGGAAGGCTCGGGACTTGTCGGGGAGGCCTTATTTTCCATTGGAACGGTACTGGTAGGTATTGCAACTGTAGGCCGGTTATGGTGCTCAGTTTATATCTCGGGATATAAAGTAAAAAAGCTGATTACAACAGGGCCTTATTCAATGTGCAGAAACCCTTTGTACTTCTTCAGCCTGTTAGGTTCAGTCGGGATCGGCCTTGCTACTGAAACATTTGTTATCCCTGCCGTCATAGCGATTGCTTTCGCATTATATTATCCTTATGTGATCAGCAGGGAGGAAGACCGGCTGGCATCTGTTCACAGCGGGGATTTTGAAAATTATTGCAAAAAAATTCCTAAATTCGTCCCATCCTTTTCATTATTTGAGGAGCCTGAAGAATATAAAATTAAACCAAGAATATTCAGAAAAAGATTGATTGATTCACTCTGGTTTGTATGGATGCTGGGAATCATCGAGTTTATAGAAGCGCTTCATGAGTACAGTTACCTTCCTGCTTTTTTCAAACTCTACTGAGATGTACAAACCGGGATATTCAGAAAGTCAGGATTAATATATGAGAAAAAAAACAATAATCTCCGTTGTTATCATTTTACTGGCTTTTACTGCATTTTATATCTTACGCCCGGGAGGAGAGAAGAAAGAAGTTTCCATCCGGACATCGGGAATTGTTGAAGGCATGGAGGTAAATATTTCTACGAGAGTACCGGGAAGAATTGCGAAAATATTCTGCGGCGAGGGAGACAGGGTAGAAAAAGGCCGGACAGTTGTAAGACTGGAAAGCGTGGACCTTATGTCATTAGTAGAACAGGCAAAGGCAGGCATTGAGAGGGCAAAGGCGGAGGTCAGGGTTTCAGAGGCATCACTCGAAAATTCAAGGGCAGGGATTCAAGACGCTGAGGCCGGAATAATTAATGCTGCCGCTGATCTCGAGAGAAGCAGGGTTCTTATGGAAGAGGCGCGGAAAGAGATGCAAAGGGCAAACTACCTGTATGGGCAGGAATTGATTTCAAAGGAGTCCTATGACAGATCCGCTGCCGCTTATAATGCATATGCTGCTGAATATAAGTCTTCACAGGCAAAACTTGCATCCGCCCGGGCGAAAAAAGCATCTGCCGAAGCAGGAATCAACCTGTCGGCCAGCCGGATTGACGCTGCAAAGGGGGCGCTTCAGGAGGCAGAAGCAAACCTGTCGTATCACCAGGCAAGACTTGATGATACGGTAATCACAACCCCGATCTCAGGGACAGTCGTGTTCAGGGCATTGGAAGAAGGTGAAACAGTAGTCCCGGGGGTGACGGTTCTGACAATAGTCGATATGGAGAATCTTTATGTCAGGACGGATATCGAAGAGACACGCATAGGCGCTGTCGCTCTCAACAGCAGGGCCGTTATCACGGCGGAAGGGGTCCCCGGAAAAGAGTTTTACGGCAGGGTCTCGGACATAGGAAGAGAGGCGGAATTTGCAACACAGAGAGATGTAGTCCGCGGCAGACAGGATATCAGGACCTTCAGGGTCAAAATAAAGCTTGCTAATCCGGAGGGGATATTAAAACCGGGTATGACTGTAGACGTAGAGATACCGGGAGAGGGCTTGCAGAAATGAAAAACCGGCATGACAAGGCAATTGAGGTTTTGGAAATAACAAAAAAGTTGGGCCGGACTATTGCGGTTGATGCGGTCAGCTTTGATGTGATTGACGGAGAATTCTTCGGCTTCCTTGGCCCTAACGGGGCAGGCAAGACAACCCTTATCAGGATGCTTACCACCCTTCTTAAACCTGACAGCGGAGGCGCAATCGTTGCAGGTTGTAATGTTGCAAAGGAACCGGATACTGTGCGGCACAGAATAGGTGTAGTCCCCCAGGCAATGACGAGTGACCTTGATCTCACCGGATATGAAAACATGAATATTTACGGAAAATTCTACGGAATTCCCCGCAAGGAAAGACAGGAGAGGATAAAGCAGCTGCTTGATACAGTCGGGCTCGCAGCGCGGGCCGATGAGCTTGTTGCCGCGTATTCGGGAGGCATGAGGAGAAGGCTTGAGATTGCGCGGGTCCTGGTGCACAGGCCGGAGATCCTTTTTCTCGATGAACCGACTATCGGCCTTGACCCGCAGAGCAGGCACCTTATCTGGGAAATTATCGGAAAGTTCAGAAAAAGGGATTCAATGACCGTATTTCTCACAACACACTATATGGAGGAAGCGGATCTGCTCTGCGACAGGGTTGCGATAATAGATTCAGGAAAGGTCATTGCCCTTGGAAGCCCTGAAGACCTTAAGGCCCGTATCCCGGGAAATGATATTGTCTCATTGACCATACCGGATATCTCAAGCGGCATTGCCGGGAAGATAGAAGACTTGCCTTTTGTCCATAAACTTGATGTTCAGGACAATGCTGTCAGGGTTTATGTTGACAGCGGCGCGCAAAATCTTCCCGTACTTATAGAGAAGGTCGGAGAGGCGGGCGGAAAGGTCATGTCAGCGACAATCCAGGAGCAGTCTCTTGAAGATGTCTTTATTCACTATACAGGCAAATCCATACGGGAGGAAGTAAAAAAAGTGAGCTTTCTTGTGGGAGCCGGTGTGCCTCAGAAATGGGGCAGATGAGTAGTTGATGACATGACAAAACTGCTGGCGGTTATAGAAAGGGATCTGAAAAAATTCAGGAGGAACCCTCTTGTGATCGCCATGAGCGTTCTCATGCCCATAGTCTATCTTGTAATCATCGGCAATTCATTTCAGGGCAAGCTGAAGGCCCTGCCCATGGCTGTTGTCAATCTTGATAGCGGGCCTTATGCGAAGCGGGTGATTGAAAATCTGAGGGCTATAGAGGCAGGGCCCGACACATTCACTATCTTTAATATCAATGACAGGAAAGTCGCTGTTGAGGGGGTAAAAAACGGGAAATACAAGGCAGCTCTTATCATACCCCCTGATTTCAGCAAACGTGTAGTATTAAAGAGCGGGCCTGAAGCGGGCCTTTTTCTCGACAACACGGACGGCATATCTTCCGGGGCCATACGGAACTCCGTGGGGAGCGCCTTCAGGTTTCTCGGAACAGACTATGTCTCTGTCAGAGAAAGATATGACAGGGTTCATATGAGAGAAATAAACCTCTACAGCAAGGTCGATTACTACCAGTCCCTTGTTCCCGGGGTTGTTATTATGGCTATATTTCTCGGAACCCTGACAACAGGCGCCTTTAATCTTGTTATGGACAGGTTCCTCGGCATTGATGAGAGCTATCTGCTGACGCCCCTTTCAAAATCGGATATAGTATCAGGGCTTATTATCAGCGGTCTTTTAATAACAACCGTTATCGCTGTCCTGATATTGGTCCTGAGCATGTTGATAACCGGCATTCCTTTTTCGAGGGGGATTGAACAATATATCTCTGTTTTAATTGTAATAAACCTCACAACACTCGGACTCCTGAGCATGATGTTTCTTATTATGGGCAGGATAAATCATCCGAGGATTGTCGGGATATTAAGCGGGTTTCTGAATGTTATACTCTTCTTCCCGAGTGGTGCGGTATATCCGGTTGCAAGCTTCCCCGGCTGGCTTAAGGCCTTTGCAAAGATCAACCCCGAAGCCTATGCAGTCAATGCATTAAAGGCAGTGTTGTTTAAACGCGCGGGCCTTGCCGATATTTCAGGCGACATAGGATTTCTGCTGGTTTTTACTCTCATAATGCTGACATCGTCAATAGTGACCTTTAAACGGACACTCTGACTTTCAGGTCAGGCATCCAGAAAAGACCGTATCCTTAAATACACCCGCCTCTTAAATCGCTTTTTTGATAAATTTTTACCTTGTGTAACTAAAGTAGCAGAACCGGGCGTAATATGGGTGTATTTTTTGTAATAGTACAATTACTAATACAAGATGAAAGGAGACAGTATGAAAAAGCAGACAAGTATCAGCAAATTCCCGGTTCTTTTTGCGCTCCTGCTGAGCGTAATTATTGCCGCACCGGTATTTGCCGCCGCCAAAGTGGCGGATGACGACATCACCTACTGGGTGAAGGACGCCCTTCGCCAGGATGCACGCGTGGATGCTTCCGAAATTACCGTAAAAACCAGGAAAGGGATTGTTACGCTCTCAGGCAGTGTCAACAACCTGGCAGCCGGGAACTACGCAGACACTGAAGCAAAAAAGATAAAGGGTGTTCTGGGAGTGATAAACGAAATCAAGGTAATGCCGGTGTGGCGTTCGGATACCGACATCAGCAATGCGGTACAACGCCGCATCCTTGACAGCGCGGTTATTGAATCACAGGGAATCACGGTAAATTCCGTGAACGGCAAGGTCACTCTCTCGGGTTCGGTTGCCACCTATTCCGAGAAAGAAGAGGCCGGGCTCCTTGCCGGTGAGGTCCGGGGCGTAAAGGAAGTGGAAAACAACATCAAGATAAAATGGAGAGCCAAACGCAGCGACCAGGAGATGAAAAACGATGTTGTAGCCGCCCTCCAGCGCGACGTATACTTAAGCGGGCTGCCGATTATCGTCTCCGTCAAAAACGGTGTGGTTACCCTGACAGGGTCGGTGGGCAATGCCTATGAAAAAGAGAGGGCAGGCAGTGACGCTTACCTGGTATCTTACGTCAGAAACGTGGAAAACAGGCTAAAGGTTGAATGGTGGGAAAACCGGGGCGTCCGCAACAAAAAAATATGGCCGTCGGATGATGCCCTGAAAAAGGCTGTGCGTGCCGAGTTAGACGAGGATACACGCATAGATGCATCAAATATAACCATCAAAGTATCATACGGCCTTGTAACCCTTAACGGCTCTGTCTTCAACCATTACCAGAAGCGCATCGCCGAACAGGACGCCCGTGATGTTGTAGGTGTGGGCTGGGTAATAGACAACCTGTTTGCGCGTGTAGACAAGCGTGAAGACTGGGCAATTCAGGATGACATTAATTTCAACCTGAACACGGATGCTGTCATGGAGGGCTTTGATATTAATACAGCGGTCAATGACGGAATTGTCACGCTCTCAGGGAAAGTAAATACATGGTACGAAAAGTTTCACGCCGCTGATATTGCATCCCGTATCAAGGGAGTCAAAGAGGTTATTAACAGTATCACGGTACAACGCAGCAGCTGGAAGAAAGATACGGAACTGGTCAGTACTATAAAAAACCGTTTAGAGTGGAACTGGACCACATCTCCTGTGCGTGACCGGATTAATGTAAATGTCTACAACGGCGTGGTTACGCTCACGGGAGATGTCGATACATGGTCAGAGCGCAGAGAAGCCGGCCGTGTTGCATTACTTACCGAAGGCATCCGTAAAGTGGATAATCTGCTGACGGTAAAAGGCTATGACTACCCCTGGGACCAGTGGTATATAAAGGGGCCGATTCCCAACACCCCTTATTATTACTACGAATTCGACTACTACCCATACGGGCTGTATTAGCAGGTAAAGTATCTTAGCCTGTCCCCCGCCTGCGCCGGGAAGGGAATAAAAATTCCCTTCCCGGCGCTAATTGTTTCTATTCGGGAAAAAGGTGCACGACAAATTTATTGGTAAATCCACTTTGCTTTAAAGCATCCCCCTTGGGTTAAGGGGGACTGAGGGGGAGATAAGCTGTTCTGCTTTTAATTGAGTAAGAACACGCTTAGCAATAAATTTATTGCAGACCCAAAACAAAAAATTTTCTTGCCCAATGGGCATAAAATCGGATATACTTTTCGTTAACGAGGCTCTTGGCATGCAGATACTCCTGAAACTCGAGAAGAACTATTTTTCTCATGATAGATTCATAAAAATAAAATGAAAGAATATAAGATAGATACTGTTCAAACAAAGCAGCTCACATCTTCCAATGAAATACTGTCTTATATATCATCGAATTTAATTAAACCAGGGTATGACTTAGCATTTCGAGGACAAAGAGAGGAAAGCTGGGAATTAGAACCGACTATCAGCAGATACCTTGAGAAAAAGGAGAAAGAATTTAATCATGACTATAAAGGGTCTGATGATTTAAGAACTATTGTTGAAAAAAGATTGTTAGGAACGTATAGAGAAAATATTAAAAGAAACCAAGACATTCCTGAAGATCGTATTGATAAGATAGATTTATGGCAATTAGGTCAACACCATGGATTGCCCACTCCGCTACTAGATTGGACACGCTCTCCATATGTAGGTTTATTCTTTGCGATTTGTGAAGATGCTGTCATCGATAATAATATTGCACGTGACAGGGCATTATGGGTCTTGAACCTGACAATGCTTAAGGAAATCAACTTCAATATTGATAGAAACATATGGCCTAATCTTAAAAAGAAAATGAGTGACTCCATCTTACATACTAAAGTGCCTAAGATGGAAGTAGTAACTAATTTTGATGGTGATAATAGAAGAATAGTTTATCAACAAGGATTATTCACGAAACATGTACATAGATCGTTCCAAGTCTGGCTTGGTCGGATTGCACGCGAAATTTCTCATGATTTATGGAGTGAGCCTGTTCTAACAAAAGTCATCATTCCGGGTGACCTGAAATTACGAAATGAATTAATGATTATATTAGATAAGATGAACATTAATTATAGAACTTTATTCCCGGATCGATATGGTTCTGCTGCTGATGCAGCGGAAAATGTGGTGCAAAGAATGAGTGCTGACCGTTTTAAGCAATTATCAGCAAGTCAATCAGATTATAAGCAACAGCAGATAAAAGAAAGAAAATCTAACAACAGAGTGCAGTGAATGCAGACCAGCGGTGACTTTTTTGGTAACAGTAGTTTTTGGTTTGCAAATTGCCTTTTTGCATTTTAATGCGCTTCGTAGTCTGCATCACTGACCCGAGGATAGGTGAAGAATAAAAAAGGAGGAAATAGTGAAAAATCGAATTGTAATTGTATTGACTGCTATCTTAACAGCTTTATTAATTAGTGGCTGTGACAAAGTTAATGAGCTTACACAACCAAGCCCAGAAGAAGTGCTCAAGAGTTACCTTGATGCGTCTTTGAAAGGTCGTAGTGAAGAGGCCTACAGTCATGTCTCTTCAGAAGATAAAGCAGTAAAAAGTCTCGAAGAGTATAAAGCTGAAACTGACAATAAAGATAATCCCTTCTCCACAGTTCTCGCAAGTAACGTTTCATTCAAGGTACTAAAAGTTTCTAAGGCCGGCAGCACCGCAAATGCAGATGTAGAAATCACGTTGCCAGACATGGGGGTTATGCTCAAAGACCTTATGGGTGCAGCCTTTGCCTCTGCATTCAGTGGTGGCAAAGACAATGCCGAACTCGAAAAAACTATAGCTAAAAAATACGAAAATGGAGATGTTCCTACCACAACGAAGAACAAAGAATATCATTTGTTGAAAGAAAATGAAGGATGGAAAGTATTTCTCGACTGGAAAGCCAAAAAGGCAGCAAAGGAAAAAGATCAAAAAATAGCAGCATTACTTGCCGATGCCAAAGAATTACGTAAGTCCAAAAAACTTTACGGAGCTGTCAAAAAGTATGAAGAAGTACTAACGCTAAACAGTGAAATGGTTGAAGCAAAGGATGGTCTCAAAAAAACAAATCAAGAAATAATATCTTATGAAGAAAAGCAAGCATACATCAAAAACGTCATACTAAAAGATTTTAAGGTATCTGAAGGTAAAAAGTATGGATTTGGCGATCCTGTGCCTGGAGTATTTGGCACGATTGTAAACAAGGGAGATAAGTCGCTTAAGAGAGTAGAGATAACAGTATATTTTCTTGATAAGAATGGTACTGTTATTGGGGAAAAAGATTTTAATCCTGTCCTAGTTTCTAAGTATTCATTTGGAGATGACAACAAGCCTTTGAAACCAAATTACGTAAAGGATTTTGGGTATTCGGTTGAAGACTCTGCCCCGTCTTCGTGGTCTAAAAAGGCAAAGGCAAGGATTACCGATATCGAGTTTGAAAAATAGTTGCTCGATATAAAGCACCTAACAACAGCGTGGAGTTGAATGCAGACCATCTGTGACTTTTTAAGGTTGCGATAGTTTATAGTTTGCGAATTATTTTCTTGCACTTTTTAGTGCTTCATGGTCTGCATCACTCACGCAGGCTACTTCCCATGTTGTCAAGTTTTTTTTTAAAAAAAATAAAAATAAATCCTTTTCTTTTTATAAAAAGCGTTATATTTCAAGCCATGCTCTTCCAGTTTTGAGACGCAAGTGTCCTGCTGGTTCTGAACAAAGGCTTTATGCCGCAGCGAAGGTCCCGTTTTTTTATGTCTTCCGATCTATGCTTACTTTCGTTACAATATTAACGAATATTCTGATTCGATCCGTGAAGACCGGGACGGCCTGGGAATCCGTTAGACGAAGCGTACTTGCCTGCCGACAGGCAGGGCTGAGTGGTACCTTCTACAGTCATCAACTCCAGGCCGCTCCGGGAGGCCCCAAGGATCAGATGGGGCCTCTTCTTCACGCCTCTTGTTCCCGAACGTCTCAAATGAATTTATCTAAACTGTCAAAGAGCAATGCTATATATCTAATTCTTAACTCGTTAATCGCCACTGCTGAATAAGTCTGTTATTAATCGTACCCGTTGTAATGCATGGTTATTTAAACTATGCCGCTTTCTTTATGGTTTTCTTTTTATTTCTCTTCCTGCCTTTCTTCTTGTCTTTTTTCTCTGGATTGTATTTCAGTTCCAGCCTCTCCATCTCCTGCACTTTATCTTCCCTGAGTTCATATGTTCGTTTCTCTTTTATTAATACCATCAGTATTCTCATGAGTATTGAAGATGCCGCAAATATGTTCTTCCGGTAGCTCTTCTTCTTGATTTGCCGTTTCAGGAACTTTATTCTTACCTCCGGCATAAACCTCGCCGCTTGGGTTGTCATTATATAGATGAGCTTCAATAGCCGCTTGTTGCCGAGTTTATTTAATCTCCTCATGCCGGCAGACTTGCCCGAATCACTGACTCTTATGTTTGATCCTGCCATCTTCTCTATCTGCTTATAATGATCAAAAAGATTCAGGTCACGGCATTCACCAATAAGCCTTGTTGCCGATATGTCCGATATTCCCGGGACTGATACCAGTATCTCGAAAAACTCCGTCTCTTTTGCCAGTTCAATCATTTTGCTGCCTATGGTTTTCATGTTTTCGTTTATCAGCCTTAACTGTGATATCCACGCATCAAGGGTTATTCTCACACCGTCTTCTTCTCCGGTCTTTCTTGCTCCAATGCTGTTGCGTGCATGTTCCTTTATCTTTTTTAAAGTATCGGCGTTATGCTTGCCGTTTGAGATTCTTCGTATGTTCCACTCTTCTTCATCTACATCCAACTTCTGGAAATGCTCCGGCAGAAAGTATTTCCCCAGCAAATAAAGAGATGTCTTTATCTCTACATGTACGCACTTCAGATATTCCGGAAAGATCTCCTCCATCAGCGCCCTCAGCCTCAATATGATCCTGTTTCTGTCCTTTGTCAGCTTGTCATGGGCTATGCATAAACTGTGAAGCTTGTTTATCTCAGGGGTGTAGCTCATATATTCATTGTATTTTCCGCCCTGGGCGTTCTCTGCCACCAAGTACGCATCCTTGGGATCTGTCTTTGAGAAATCATTGTTGATTGTTGACCTCGTCTTGTATGTAATCAAAGGGCTCACAAGCAGTACTGCATAGCCTCTGTTGTGAAGATACCCGGCAAAGACCCTCCAGATATCGCATGAACTCTCTATTGCGAATACAACTTCTTCTTTCCTGAATTTGCCAAGTATCTTCCCGAGCTTCTTCCATAGGTCCTCATTGAATCCTTTATGTGACACAGTAATTGCAAATGAATTGCCCATTTGTATGCCTTGCTCGTCAATAACCGTTACCTGGTGCTTCTCTTTTGCCGGGTCTATTCCGATCACCTTTATCCCTGCTATATTGCGCTTCCTCTCCTGGTGCTTCCTGTAACTCACTTTCTTCTTCATTTTCATGACTTCCCTCCTTTATGTATTTTTTTCTGTACAACTACCTTCAGGGAAGTATATAATTTTCTATCAAGGGACGGGCTGAATACCTTATCCCGTTCTGCTTAGTATAGATATCGTTATATTCGCATAGAGTAAAAAACATTAATGAATTGAGGGAATCATTATGGAAAGCAAGTTCGAACAATTCAACATAGGAATAGTAAATGATGATTTAAAAGAAGTCATTATAATGCTTCTTGATTTCTTTTCTGAACAAACAGACCTTGTTATTGCCCTATATAGTCCTGATGGCAAAGAAGTTTGGTGTGCTTGTGAGGAAAGATTTTCCCCGCTTTGTGGGTTTTGCAAGAGTATTCCAAAGTTATGGGAGTTATGCACTTATGATCATTCTGAGAGATCAAGAATGAATTTCATGCAAAATAAAGAACGTCAATTGTCAATGTGTCATCTTGGACTTTGGAATATGACATACCCACTAAAGCTTGATGATATTTATTATGGATCACTATTAACAGGTCAAAAGAAACTGAGTGACAAAGAAAGAAATAAAGCAACGTTAGATAAATTTTATCCCCGAATTGAAGAAATGAAAAAACTTAATTTAATAACTGATAAAGATGCAACTGCAATGGTAAATTGCTTCAATGCAGTTAAGGCTGTTGATGATATAGAAAACATATCCCTGAACAATATCATTCGTATTGAGGAAAAACTAATTGGATTAATAAGCAATTTAATGGCTCGTGTAAGAAGAATAACTTTGTTAAGGCATGAGATTCATCAGCCCAATATTGCAGTATTTGGAACATTGGCAAAAGTCATTGATAAGTTGGAAAACATTAACAGTAGAGTAGATGCTAATTCTAATATAGGTAGAGAGTTCAGTGAGATTATTAAGAGCTTAAAATATACAAAGAATGCATCAAGATTATTTTCAACTATTATAGAAAATATCTGTACTGCACTAAGTGGTGACGATATCACTTTAAACATTAATCGCCACAATATAATAGATGCAATTGAAGAAGCAAGAGGTATATTTGAAATTGAAGCTTTAGAAAAAGAAGTAGTACTAAAAGAAATTGAAAAGAAAAAAGTTGAAACTATCTTTATTGAATTTGATAAAGGACTGATTATGCGAGTATTAATAAATGCATTTAATAATGCAATCAAATATTCGTATTCTGGAGACTTAGAAACTACAACTCGCACGATTAATACAAAAATATGGAGTATGGATGAATTTTTCAGAATTAGAATATCTAATTATGGTGTTGGAATAACAGAGGATGAAATAAGTGAAGTGTGGGAAGAAGGCTATAGGGGGATACTTTCATCTGACAGGCATCGTACTGGATCAGGGTTAGGACTATACCAAATTAAATTAATTGTTGAAGCCCACGGAGGTTCAGTTGAAATAGTTAGTGATCCGGTCAGTGATAATCTCATTTCAGGACCATATTTAACTACGCTAGTCATAGACTTGCCATATATAAAGAAAAATACTGGAGGTGGAAAATGAAAACAATATTATGGGTAGAAGACGAAAAAGATCAATATGAAGCTTTCGCTTACTATTTAGAGAAGAACTATGCGATTGATAGAGCGATAGACTATGAAGATGCTGTAAGTAAATTCAATGCAAATAAATATGACTTAATAATAGTCGATATCATAATACCTAGTGGACGAGAGGCAGCATCGATTGAGGAGTTGAAAAGAATTAAAGACATATATTTTGGCGTAGAACTGATAAAAAAAATACGAGCAATGGATCAAGAAACAAAAATACTAGTTGTTACAGTTGTTAAAGAACACTTTGTTCAACTAAAAATACACGCCATTGATCCGGACATACAAATAATTAACAAGTACGATTCAGGGCCAGAGACGGTTAGAGATGCTGTTAGTCACTTGAATTTGAATGATATGAAGCCTAAACATATTTAGTTTCTATGTTTATGAAATCAGATCAATTATTAACGGGTACATGGAAGGGGAATGGACACTGATATGGCATGGAATCCTTTGGAAAAGTTAATTGAATTATTTGGTGAAATAATAACACATGACGTTATGTTTGTAGCGCTACTGATCCTTTCAGTAATTGTGATATACATATCAAGATCCTTTTTTGATAAATTCAAGGAATTGGTGCATGCTCCTGTTAAATTTATTCAAAAAAAACTTGCAGAAATCAGAGCTAGAAAAGCCATTAAGCAATACAATCATAATCGTGACGAACTTGATAGAGTTAGAACTGATACATATAAGCAACTGCAAGCACTAAATGACCCGAAAAGAGAATATGCAGCTTTACAATATTTTTTTTCGTATCCATCTGTTAGCGGGTTTAAAGCAATCATTGAGAAAGCGGCTGAGTCTGACAATTCTGGAGTAAGAGATCAATTTATTTGTAGTTTATGTCAGTCATTGAAAGCTAATGGCTGGTATGACATTTAATTGAGTTGCTAACGAATTATTTATTAATATAACATGACATTGCTCTGAATGCCTGCCAGCGGTGCTGATTTTGATTTTGTTTAGTTTGTGATTTGCAAATCGTCTTTGGAGCATGTTGTTGTCTTACATGGCAGGCATCAGAGAATTTTGCGTTATCTACAAAAATGAAAGGAGAATTAATAAGTTATGAGTAAAAATTCAACTAAGTACTGTTTAAGACTGGTCGTTATTCTAATGTTTATCATAGCCATAGAGGGTTGTGCCGCACCAGGGGCTCCAATGCTGAGAAAAAATATCGACGATGGATACGGCCCTCTACTTCCTAATTGCCAGAACGTTTCTCCTTCTACAGAAGTTACCGCGTATGAGACAGCATTTTATCATTCAACATGGTCATCTGCGTGGATAGAAGGGGCTCAAGTTGGCCTTCGATCTGGTCTTGGTGTCGATAATGAGCAGAGGAAATTTGTTCGCTTCAAAAAAGAATTTGCATACGCAATTCTGCTCCAAGTGTTTGGAATTGATGGGAGGAATTATCCGTTTCCACCTTTTTGCATGAAATACAATGCACCCTTTGGCGAAGTTGCTGATGCGATAAATAATATTATGCCATTTCTTGAAAATCCGGTTATCCGTGGCAAGGAAGAATACGGAATTTTTGGAACAAATTTTTACAATCGGGAACATATAAGTGCGAAATGGCGTGATCGCTATATTATTACTCTAAGAGAAACAACATCAAATCAAACCGTCGTCACTGTATTCCGCGAACTCTATATCTCACGTGGAAAAGAAGCATTTGCCCGCGCGGAGTCGGATGGATACAATGAAGCGTGGATATTAATGAAAGTAGCAGCTGAAACGAAGTAAAATTACATTATAACTTGGGAAAAACAAGCAGTCAGGGCTTGACAAACGACATTAAGATTTTTGGGCTTGCTGAAGAAATAATAAAAAGGCATAGAAAAAAAAGAAAAGAAGAAGAAAAAACCAAAATGAAAAGATATCGGGATAGGAACGCCCCTCGCAGGGCGTCCCTCCCACACCACGCAGCATACGGATCCGTACTGCGCGATTCGGCTGATCAGGCAGAATCAGATCCAGGAGAACATAAGAACAAGTAATTGATTC
>BDSY01000049.1 GCA_002897895.1 bacterium BMS3Abin06 | reverse complement strand
AAGGGGTCACCCTTGAAATTGTCCTTTTTTAAAAAACAATCAAAAAATCGAACATTAGTCCTTATCCCTTTCAAAACCAATCTTCCATTGTTTCTTATCAGGAGGACCCATAAGTCAAAAAATAGCTTCGAAAACAACCGCGAACTGTTTCTCATATTTCTTTCTCAAGGGCTTTGAGCCTTCGTGCCAAGGCAGCATTAGAAATCAGCATTTCCCTGAGCCCTACAAACGCATGCATAATTTCAACGTTCACCCGACATCCAGTCTTTTCAGCAAGCCATAGATGCCCGACTAAAGACCCCCGATCGGAGTCGAGGGCAGGCTTCGGGCATGACGAAAATAAAAAACGGCAGTTTATACACAGACTCTGTTCAAGACTCCGGAAAGCAAGAGTAATTTCAAAAAATCTCGTGAAATGATAAGTCAGAAAATGGTATAGTTTATATTATTGAATATTTACAGATGCATAGAAGCCAACAGGCTGATTTATGGATTTAATTTATCTTGTTATGCAAAATGCAAATATTTTATAACCTGTGATGATGTGTTAATAAAACGTGCCAAAAGATTAAACCATGATATAAAGCCAAGAAGCACTGGAAAAAGTAAATCCATTAATACAACAGGCTGATAATATGGTATCAATTTCACACGTAGTTGAATGGGGATTAACAAGAAGTATATCCTTTTAATACGGTTTTACCCACTCGATTGCATGATGAGCCTGAAGTGGAAACAATTTGCATTGAGGTATTATTATGAAAATAGTTCTGACAGGCTTTATGGGAACAGGCAAAACCTCTGTAGGTAAAGAACTCGGCAGGAAGCTCGGATACAGGTTTATAGATACCGATGAGCTGATTGAGGAGCGGGAAGGCAAACCCGTTTCCCTTATTTTCAAGGAAAAAGGCGAAGATTATTTCCGCAAGGTCGAGCAGGCTGCCGTAAAAGAAGTATCTCAAATAAGCAATGTCGTGATTGCCACAGGCGGTGGTGTAATTAAAAGCAGGAAAAATTTAGAGAACCTCGGCAGAAGGGGGATTATAATCTGGCTAAAGGCGGATCCTGGAATTATCCTGAAACGGGTTATGACCGAGGGGGGTAAAAGGCCGCTGCTTGATGTTGAAGAGCCGATTAATGAAATCAACAACATGCTTACGGAAAGACTGCCGCTTTATCAGCAGGCAGACACGGCCGTTGACACTAATTATATAACCCCCCGGGAAACTGCCCAGGAGATCATGGAAAAACTGGGGCTTGACGGTCAGTCTGTTACAGTTGATCTCAAAGAGAGGAGTTATGATATTGTAATCGGGAGCAGACTCCTGCAAAGGCTCGGTCTCAGGCTGAAAGAGTTCAGGCCGTCCAGGGTTGCCGTTATCAGCAATAAAACCATTTTCCCTCTTTACAGGGACACCCTCCTTGAATCACTGCGTGAATATAATATAGTTCCCGAGATTTTCCTGATACCGGATGGAGAAGAATACAAGGATTTTTTATGGACATATTACCTGCACGGAGAACTCCTCAAGGCAAAGTTTGACAGGAATTCACTTCTTATTGCCCTCGGCGGAGGGGTCATTGGTGATATAACGGGATTTATAGCCTCAACCTACATGAGGGGCATCAGGTATATACAGGTGCCGACTACGCTCCTTGCACAGGTGGACAGTTCCGTGGGTGGAAAGACAGGCGTCAACCATCCTCTGGGTAAAAACATGATAGGAAGCTTTTACCAGCCGTCGCTTGTCGTTATAGACATTGATACATTAAAGACCCTTCCCCGGAGAGAGTTCCATGCCGGTATGGCAGAGGTAATAAAATACGGTGTTATTGCCGATAAAGAATTCTTTGATTTTTTAAAAACAGACAGGGAAGCGATTACCTCTCTGGGGGAGAGCATTATCAATGTAATCAAACGCTCCTGTGAAATAAAAGCGGGTGTGGTGTCTGAAGATGAAAAAGAGGCGGGCCTCAGGGCGATACTCAACTTCGGGCATACCATTGGCCATGCCATAGAAACAGTGACGGGATACAGGAGATTTATTCACGGAGAGGCTGTTTCAATGGGTATGTGCGCTGCAGCGGAGCTGGCAGTCAGGATGAAGATATTTCAGAAAGACGATGCTGAAAAAATAAAAGAACTGGTTGAAATGTATAATCTCCCTGCTCATATCCCGGATGATCTCAATGTTCCTGATATGATTAATGCAATGGAAATCGATAAAAAAATTCAAGCCGGCAAGCTCAGGTTCATCCTTCCCGAGTCGATTGGAAAAGTCAGGATTGAAGAAGATGTTGACAGGGAGTTGATCAAAGAGGCTATTGAGGCCCAACGCTGAAAGCCGGAAGCCCTTACATCAATTCTCTGAAATCATGTATTGTCAGGAATTCTTCCGTTTTTTTCGGCTCTGCTTTTGAGCTGGCCCTTGCCTTGAAAAGTAAATACTTTATTCCGTAGTCTCTGGCGGTTTTCAGGACATCCTCCGTGTCGTCAATAAACAGGGAGTGTTCTTTTTCAAACTTCAGCTTCTTCTCTGCCTTCTGCCAGAACTCGATATATTCTTTCGGGTAACCGACATTAAAAGAGCAGAGCACATCGTCAAAGTATTTCCCGATTTGCGTTTTATTGAATTTCATTTTAACGATTTTGTAATGGGCATTGGTAAGGAGAAACACCTTTTTCTTCCGCCTTCTCAATATCTTCAGAAAGTCTATGACATGTGGATGTACCTCGATAAGGTGCCTGATCTGCTCTTTAAGCGCCGGGATGTCAAGGCAAAGCTCCTTTGACCAGAAATCTATGTCACACCAGTTCAGGGTGCGCTCATGTTTCTTGAATTTCTTATATAGATAATCCTTTGCAGCGCCGAATGTCATATCGTGCTTTTCAGCGTACTTTTCAGGAACAAGATGGCCCCAGAAGTAATCGTCAAAATCCAGGTCAAGCAATGTGCCGTCCATATCAAGCAGGAAATATTTTATGTCTTTTAAAGGTATCTTTCTGTGCATTCGTA
>BDSY01000048.1 GCA_002897895.1 bacterium BMS3Abin06 | reverse complement strand
ATATGTGGCGGTCTTATATACTATCAACGGCCCTAATGTGCAGAGCAGGATAAGAGCGGCAAGCAGCAGTCGTTTTGTCTTTGTAATAAACGAATCGATTCTTTGTCTCTCATTGAGCGCTATTCTGCCTGTGACTTCCTCAAGCCTGTTTCCCGCTGCCTGTATCTCGCTGATAAGCGAATCACTTTTTTTATAGGTTGCAAAAAGATCAAAAATGGCATCAATGTAAGGAGCACATTCGTAACAAAACGGGGTAACATTTTTTATCTGCAAAAGGCCGCTGTTCAGTTTGTTGAAAGATTCTTTATCACGGAAAAGCATGTAGTTTTTTTCTAACAGCCTGAGATGGAGAATAAAGCTTGTTGTAAGCTCTTTTGCATGGTTCCCATTTGCCACAAAGGCCTCTAATTTCCTGCCTTCCGCCCTGACTTTTTCAGTAACCTTTGTCTCCTGTTGGTAATTTTCATATAGTTTGTTTATAAGATCAGGATACTTCCGGATAGAGTCATGCATTAGGGAAAAATCTTTTTTCCCTATTTCTTCAATTGCCTGCCTGGAGATGTTGTTAATGGAGTTATCGAGGACTGAAATTGCATTATGGAGATTATCAAGATACCGGGCATCTTTAAAATGGAAAAAATTCTTTTCGTTTCTTCTTACCTCAAGGACATGGTTATTTATGTCATCCGCTATCTGCACGTAACCCTGCCTTTTCTGGACATTATTTATGTATCCGTAAGTGAGTAAGCCGCCTGCCAGTGCAATAAAGGAGGGGATAGCAATCCCGATAATCATCTTATGCCAGATTTTTAAATGCATTTGTTTCTAAAGATTACAACATTCATAATTTGAATTACAAACAATAATTTTTTGTTGTATTCTGAAACATAATTTTATCTTAATCCTCTATAAAAAAAACAAAATCTCTTTTATTTGACATACTGCATGAAATTTTTCTATGCTTAATAGTCATTTAACCGGAGAGATACCCCCTTCCGGAAAAAAACAAATTTCTATTATATATCCGGCTACCGGGAATTTTTATCCGGCAGGGGGAAAATAAACAAGGAGGGGCTGGTGAAAAAGATAATATTAATTGACGGCAAGTGGGATATCAATTCCCCGGCGCTTCAATATACATTGAAGGCGTCAAAAGGCACTGATACCGAGATAGCCGCTATATTTCTTGCCGCTGACAGCAGCAAGGGAACAATTGAAAATGCCCGGAATGTTCTGAAAGCGGCAAAACAGGCATTTGATTCCGAGGGGGTTAGTTTTAGTTCGGATGTTGTTGCCCAGGACCCGGAAGCATTCATGAAGAAGCTCAATGACCTCATGCCTGCAAGCCTGGTGCTGATTGGAGATGCGAAGTTCACCGATGAGATGAAAAAGGGCGGAGTAAGCATCGGGGCCCTTAAGGAAAAGTTCACCTGTCCCGTAAGTACAGCCGAAGCTATTGCAGCCGCTCATGAAGATAAGAAAACTGCGAAAGGCGTCAACTGGGGAAAATTTATCATTTATGCAATAGGCTCGGTATTAATGTACGGTGTTTTTTTCCCTGAAATAGACGTGCTGAACAAGAAGATATTTATGACCGGAACCGTTTTGGGCGGGCTTGCTATCATGGCTGTTGTTGCAGTACACGCATGGATATGGGGCAATACAACCAATATCCTGCCTAAATTGTTCAGGCTTGAGAAATAGTAAAAGGAGGATATAACTAAAATGCAAGATGTCGCTGCTCAGGCAATAGATAAAATTAATATTGTAAGCCAGATTTTTAATACTAATCCATGGACTATGCTCGGGGTAATCCTCCTTGGTTTCATGGGAGGCACTCTGTCGGGTTTTATAGGATCGGGGGGGGCTTTTTTAATGACTCCCGGAATGATGAATCTCGGTGTGCCCGGGGTTATGGCGGTCAGTGCCAATATAACCCATAAATTCGGAAAAGCAATGATGGGTTCAAAAAAACATGGTGAATTTGGCCATGTGGATAAAAAATTAGGGATCTATTTGCTTGCAACCGCCGCAATAGGCATAAGGGCTGCGGTTGTTGTAAACGGTTTTTTCTTTGAGAAATTAGGCAAGGAGGGCTCAAGCCTTTATGTAAGCGTGTTTTTTGTTCTTACGCTAAGCATTATCGGTTATTCGCTGCTGAAGGATGCCATGAGGTCCTCAAGAGAACCCGGAGCAGGTCCCTCGGACAAGCTGCTCAACCTGTCCAGGAAATTCCAGTTCAAGCCTCTTATCCACTTTAAGGTGGCGAATGTGGATGTTTCTTTGATAGTCCTCCTGGTAATAGGATTTTTTGTCGGCTACATGGCAGGAACAATCGGGGTCGGCGGTTTTATAGGGGTGCCTGCCATGATCTATGTATTCGGTGTACCGACTGTGGTTGCAGCGGGTACGGAGTTGTTCCTGGCAATGTTCATGGGTGCATGGGGCGCATTTAACTACGGGCTTCAGGGTTATGTTGACCTGAGACTGGTGCTGCTCCTCTACGGAGGGTCACTGATAGGGATATATTTTGGAGCTATAGGCACCCATCTGGTAAAAGAGCTTTATATACGGATGGTAACGGCAATACTTATCCTGTTATGTGTTGTATCACGGGTGCTTGCCATACCCGAATACCTGCAGCAACTTGAGATTATAGAGTTGAATGAAGGCTCTGCCGTGATGTTCGAGGCAGGCAGCAAGGTATTCCTGTTTGGCAGCGGCATTGTGGCTACGTTTTTAATTTTATTCTGGACATTCAAGGCGAGGGCAAAAGAAAAAGCAGGTGAGAGGCTTGGCTTCTCCACGGAATGAAGAAATCAGAGTTATATATTCAAGGAGGTCGATAAATGGCTATATATAAGAAGCTTGTTCTTGCGGTTGATGGTTCTGAAGTCAGTAAGTCTGCGGTTAAACATGCTGTTAAACTTGCAAAACAGGATAGTGCGACGATCATCGCCGTACACGTCATTCCGCCTATTGATGTTACGGATATAGAAACTTTCAGACCTGAGATGGTGCTTGAGAGCCTTAAACAGGAAGGCGAGCAGATACTCGCAGAAGTAAAGGAGATTGCGGAAAAAGAAGGGGTACAGGTTCAAACGCGTATCGAAGACGGTGTCCCCTATGAAAAAATATGCGGGGTGGCGGAAGAGTCGGATGCCGATCTCATAGTAATGGGAAGCCACGGCCGCACCGGGATCGAAAAGGTATTTATCGGGAGCGTTACGGAACGGGTTATCAGCAAAGTAAAATGCTGTCCGGTGCTTGTAGTTAAATAGCAGGGCACATTCTTCATGTCATTTTGACCGGAGGGAGAAATCTTTTCCGGGAGACAAATTAATACATCAGGGGAAAAGGCGCTGTTGTTCGCAGGGCGATTGCTCAGTGAGAGACCTCTTGCCTGTTGAAAATGTTCTGGGCATGGGATATGCCCTTGTTTAATATTACCTCGATCGCGTCAACCGCTTTTTCAACCGCCTCTTTCACAGCCGGCCTCTGCTGCTTACTGAAAGCCCGGAGGACATATCTTTCAGCAGGGATCCGGTTGGAACGGCCGATTCCGATCCTTAATCTTACAAAATCTCTGGTGCCCAGGCACTCAATTATTGATCCGATTCCATTATGACCGCCTGAAGAACCTGTTTTCCTTATCCTTATGACACCCGTCTCCAGATCAAGGTCATCATGCACAACAAGTATGTTGTCTATCTCTTCATATTTTCCGAGGGCATCCCTGATTGCAATACCGCTCCTGTTCATAAAAGTAAGAGGCTTTATAAGGATTGCCTCCTGTTCCCCGATAAAGCCTCTTCCATAAATAAAGCTTGATGATTTTCGTTTTATCTGGATGGACAGCCTCGCTGCCAGGGCATCGATAACCATAAATCCGATATTATGCCTCGTATCCGCATAATCATCTCCCGGGTTGCCCAGGCCGGTCACCAGCCACATAATAATGAGTTATTTCTCTCCCTCTTTTTTCTCTTCTTTCTGCTGCTCTTCTCCTTCTTTGCCTTTAGCCTTTACCAGTTCAGGCTCTGCAGCTTCCTCTCCGGCGGCCTCTGCCGGAGCTTCTTCTGCAACAGGCGAGCTGACCAGAAGTATGATCTCGGCAGGGTTGGTCAGCAGTGTTACACCCTCCTGCACCGGCAGGTCACTCACATGCAGGGAATTCCCGATCTCAACAAATTCAGCATCAACCTCAATCCTGTCAGGTATCACAGTAGGGAGACATTCAACTTCGACTTCTCTTAAACGATATTGTAAAATTCCACCCATCTTGACACCTGCAGGCTGTTTAACTATAACGACAGGGACTGTAACCTTTACGACTTTTTTAAGTGAAATTTCTATGAAATCAACATGCAGCAGTTCTTCAGATACAGGGTCCCTTTGAAAATCTTTTACAAGCACCGAGTGTTCTGAAGTCTTTGTCCCATCTTCATTTAGTTCAATCGTAATCAGGGCATGTTCTCCTCCCCCCGAATAGATGAGTTTTGTCATCTCTTTGCCATTGATTTTTATCGGGGTTGAATTGCCGTCCGAGTATACAATGGCCGGCAGCAAGCCCATCCTTCTCAGACTCCTGGCGCTGCCTTTGCCTGACTCAGGCCTTTTATCCGCTTTAACCAATATCTTTTCCATTTTTTCTAACCTCCATTTATTTCCGGAACACCTTATTTGTTAACGCCTTTTTAACGGCTTGAATATTTTGCACTTTTCATTAATTAATTTTAAAGAAAAAGTGAACTGATAGACGTTTCTTCATGAATTCTTTTTATGGCTTCTCCGAGCAATGATCCCACTGAAAGCACGGTAAGTTTGTTGCATTTCGCCTGTTTTTCATACATCGGTATTGTGTTGGTAACGATTACTTCTTCAAGCGCTGAATCATTAATTCTATCTAATGCAGGGCCTGAAAGCACGGCATGTGTACACGCGGCAACAACACGTTTTGCCCCGTTTTCCTTAATTGCCGATGCCGAATTGGTGATTGTACCGGCGGTGTCTATCATGTCATCAAAGAGGATGGCATCCTTTCCTTTAACGTCACCTATTACATTCATTACTTCAGAGACATTTGCTTTTTCACGGCGTTTGTCTATAATAGCCAGTGAGGCATTCAGTCTCTTTGCAAAAGCCCTTGCCCTTTCAACGCCGCCGGCATCAGGGGAAACTACAACGATATCATTCATATATTCCTTTTTCACATAATCCGACAGTACCGGGGCTGAATAAAGATGGTCAACAGGAACATCAAAAAACCCCTGGATCTGGCCTGCGTGCAAATCAATTGTGAGGAGCCTGTTTATTTCGGTTGCATTCAATAAATCTGCGACGAGTCTTGCTGAAATGGGAACCCGCGGCTGGGCCTTTCTGTCCTGCCTGGCATAACCATAGTAAGGCATTACCGCTGTAATCCTGTGTGCCGAGGCCCTTCTTAATGCATCAATTACCAAAAGCAGCTCCATAAGATTATTGTTGACAGGCGTGCATGTAGACTGTAGAACGAAAACGTCCGCGCCTCTTACGTTTTCATTTATCCTCACCATTATCTCGCCGTCGCTGAAATTTGAGACGGTCGCATCACCGACCGGGATGTTCAAAACATCCGCAATCTCTTTAGCCAACGCCCTGTTGGAATTACCTGTAAATAACTTAATACCTTCCGGCATCTTACCTCCTAATTATTAAGTTATAAGTCAATAGTTAGAGTCTGTCCATAAACTCAAAGATTGATCTGTCATTCCCGCAGGTCTTTGAGCGGGGATCCAGTCTTTTCAATTATGTTCCGGATGCCCGATTACTGACCCCTGCTTACAGACTGCGGGGGCAGGCTTTGGGCATGACGAAAATAAAAAAGCACTTTGTGGACAGACTCTATGTAAATATTTCCTGTCTTCAATTCCCTTACATCCCGATAATTTTACCAAATACAATCCACAAATGTAAAAGAAGTTTAAAGAAATGAACCACACACACCAAGATAGAATGTCATTTTATTTTTGGGCGGGCCCTTAATGTCATCTCGTTGATCATCTTTTGTCGTAATGTTGTCATTTGATACCTCCATCGTTTTTGATTTCGCGCCCCTGCGGACACACTTGATGAAGGTATTGTAGTCGATACCTCTGGTTTGATTATTGATTGTCGGAGTCGGGCTTTGCATTTTGTAAAATATCCCATTGTACAACCCAGCAATTCCCGGTGAAAACAGACGCAAAATTGCTTTGTCGCTGAAGCTCCCCGCAGTGACATTGCGAAAATCCTTTCTGTCATTGCGAGCGGAGCGAAGCAATCTCAATACGTTACAAATTCACCGGGAATTGCCGGAACCGAAGATTTCTAATTGACAAACATGGTTGCCCTGTTATATAAATGGTAATTATTTTTCTCTTCTTGATTTAATAAAATTCAGTTTTTTACAGGGGATGGCATTGGGCATTCATTTTCCTTTTCAGGAGATTAAATATTATAAACTCGTAATAAATCCTGAAAAGCAGTTTTTTGTCATTCCCGTGAAAACGGGAATCCAGTCTTTTCAGGTAGTTACATGTTTCCTGGATACCCGCTTTCGCGGGTATGACGACTTTTTACGAATGTATCAAATATTATATCGTGCGTAATTGGAGCATTTATTTCATTTAAAGCATTATTGTTACCGC
>BDSY01000047.1 GCA_002897895.1 bacterium BMS3Abin06 | reverse complement strand
TGTCAATTAATTCCGGGCTCATATCTGAAAAATATCTTCTGTTCGACTTGTTGTTGAGGTTTATTTTTTATATTTACAGTAAATTTCCCGGTCTGCCTGTTTTTTATGCACTCAGCGAGAATTGCTGTTTTTTTCTTGACAACAGATATGTTTTAATATATTTTAAATATCGCCATACCATTTTCTGTTCAAACATGAAAATAAATATTTAAGACAGACCAAATCCTCATGTCGACTTATCGGCATCGCCGCATTTGCGAGGGCAAATTCAAAGGGGAATTCAGGAGAGGGGGGTGATTATATACGCGATAACCAAAAGGTTTAAAGATATCAAAACACGTAATATTTATTAATCAATCTTAAGGGGGGAAAATGAAAAAGCAGTTTTTAATAATTGGTTTGATAGTTGGACTGTTTCTGGTTGTAAGCGGCGGGGTTGCTGCGGCTGCCTATATTGATTTTAATGATGGTACTAAGGATACCATTACAGATATTACGGTTTTTAAAAATGAAAAGCTTTTTAGAGGTACTGGTATGATTAAAATATGGAGGGGTGTGGTAAGCGTAGGTGATAATTACCAGGACCCATCCGGATATGACACATTAGGTGGTTATTTTCCTACACTTTATATACAACAAGTTTCTCCGAACGCTCCTTATGGCATAGTAAACGACGCAATTGTTTTATTAGTAGAAGGAGGAAGATATGTTGACAATAATAACAATCCACTGTCTTCTATATCAGTCATCAGAAACCACGGATCAATTAGTGAACCGAGAGAATCAGAATTGCGATTTGATAATGGTGCATATGATCCAGATGTACTTCCTGCTGATAAGTATTTGTATATGCAAGCAGCAATATACACATGGGGCAGTGATGGAATATTAAGACTTAAACCTGGATTAGGCGTGCAGATGGAAAGTAATCAAGGTGAGGTAAGGATTAAATACGATGCAGGGGATATAGCCGCTCGAATTGCAGCCGAAGCGAGCAAGAAAGCTTCAATTGAGTTTGTAAATGCATCAACTGATACATTCAGAGATGATTCACTAGCTGTGACAACCGCCTCAATCTACCGCCCTGCCGACTCAAATGAGTTAAGGATAGCGGTAGCGGATGATTACGATGAATTACAGGACAGAATGGTTATCAACTCAAAGGGAAATGTTGGTATTGGGACGAGTACTCCATCATATCCATTAGATGTAGTTACAACAGGCGAATCAAGAGCATTAAATGTTAAATCTACAATAAACACTGTAGAAGTACTTAATAATTTTGCAGCGTATTATCAAATGATTCCAGCAGATACAGCTCTTGTAGGGGGTATTTTTACCGCCTTTTCTGGAAATGTCAGCTTACATGGTGGTGGAACTGTGACTAAGTTACAGGGAGCTGTGAATAATATATCTTTAAATTCCAGCACGATTTCTACTATAGATACTGCCGTTGGGAGTAAAGTTGAATTAAGGCGTACCACTGGAAATACTGCCGATCACACAATAACAGATTATTATGGATTCCATTCTTATGGTAATGCTGGACAAGGGTCAGGAAATATTGGTGGGACGGACTGGAGGCATGCATATTTTGAGGACTTTCCTGATTTCGGTGGAACTATAGCAAATGTTGCAGGGCTTTGGATAGATCAGCAGACAAGCGGGACAAATAATTATGGAATAGTCTTGAATGGCGATGGCGATGGCGCAGATATAGTTTTTGGGCCGAATCAGGAAGCAAGTATATATTCAGCTTCAGGAGAATTATGGGTAATGGATGGAGCAGGAAACGATACTCAGATTTCTCCTCACGACCCTAAAACAGGCGAATGGATATTCTACTCCAAAAATGTAAAGACCGGTCGTGTATTGCGGGTGAATATGGAAGAGCTTGTTCGGGATATGGAAAAATTGACCGGCAAGAAATACCTGATCGAGACGTTCATAGAGAGCAAATAAGACTCATTTTTATCAGCAGTCACCATAAAGGGGCCTGGATATTCCAGGTCCCTTTATTCTTTTTTTCACTTTGTGCCTACCTTAGAAGTCACGAAAAATCAAAACAACATGGGGCGCTTAACCTGTTTTGCTGCTGTTCCCCACAGACTGCTGTTTTGACGCAATCCTGCCTTGACTTACATATGTGAGGTTGATAATATAATCTACCCCGTTGGAAAGGAAAAGTTCCGACTGATTATGCTTTATGGCCGGGTCTGCTTCTTGACTGAATTTACTCACCATTCAGCAGTATGTGGAATGAAGGAAAGTCAAAACCGGATTCGATTAATGTTATTCTGTAATTCAACAATATTTTCGGAGGGATGATGAAGGTAGCTATCGGTTGTGACCATGCAGGCATGGCAATGAAAAATCAAATCGTACCGGTTCTGGAAGAGCTTAATATAGAAATAATGGATTTCGGCACAAATGTTGAGGAATCATGCGATTATCCTGATTATGGAGAAAAGGTATCTGAAGTTGTATCAAATGGAAGTATCGAAAGAGGGATATTGATATGTGGCACGGGGATCGGCATGTGTATTGTTGCCAATAAATTCCCGGGGGTCAGGGCGGCATTGTGCTGTGAAGATTATTCCGCAAAAATGAGCAGATTGCATAATGATGCAAATATACTTGTTCTGCCCGGAAGAATAATTGACGGCAATACCGCAAAAAGGATAGTTAAAACATGGCTTAAAACCGACTTTGAAGGCGGACGGCATCAAAGAAGGCTTGATAAAATAAAGGCAATAGAGTCAAAGCTGAAGTAATTATGAACATGAATGAATTAAAAAAATTTGATCCCGAAGTTTATAATGCTATAGTAAATGAGATTAAACGTGAACAGAACAAGATTGTTCTTATTGCCTCTGAAAACTATGCAAGCAAGGCGGTGCTTGAAGCTCAGGGCTCTGTATTTACCAACAAATACGCAGAAGGTTACCCGAACAGGCGTTATTATGGCGGATGTGAATATGCGGATGTAGTTGAATCACTGGCTATAAACAGGGCAAAAGAGCTTTTCGGCGCAGAACACGTGAACGTCCAGCCCCACTCCGGAACACAGGCAAACATGGCGGTATATTTTGCAATGCTGAAACCGGGAGATAAAATTCTCGGTTTGAGCCTGAATCACGGCGGGCACCTTTCTCATGGTGTGCAGGTAAATTTTTCGGGCATGCTCTATAAAACAATTTCTTATGGGGTTGACCGTGAAACAGGTTTGATTGATTATGAAGAGGTTCGGGAATTGGCCATGAGACACAGGCCGAAATTGATTCTTGCAGGGGCAAGCGCATATTCGAGGATAATTGAATTCAGGGTCCTGTCTGATATTGCAAAAGAAGTTAATGCATATTTTCTGGCTGATATAGCGCATATTGCCGGACTTGTTGCGACCGGGAATCATCCCTCTCCGGTGCCATACGCCGACTTTGTTACCACCACAACTCATAAGACCTTAAAAGGGCCGCGGGGCGGCATGATAATGTGCAAGGCTGAATACGCCAGGGCCATTGATAAAATGGTTTTCCCCGGAATACAGGGGGGGCCTCTTATGCATGTTATCGCAGCAAAAGCTGTTGCATTCAAGGATGCGCTGTCTCCGGAATTCGGGCGTTATCAGCTTCAGATCATCAAGAACGCAAAAGAGCTTGCCGATGCACTTATGAACAAAGGCATTAAAATTATATCCGGAGGCACTGATACGCACTTAATGCTAATAGATCTTACCGGCAAAAAAATTACCGGAAGCGATGCTGAAAAAGCTCTTGATTCAGCCGGTATCACACTAAATAAAAATTCCATTCCTTACGACAAATTACCTGCCGCGATCACAAGCGGTATCAGGATAGGCACCCCGATAGTCACACGCCGGAAGATGAAAGAGCCTGAAATGGTTCTGATTGCCGATCTTATTTCCAGGGTCTTAGACAATCCGGAACATAGTCCTGCAATTAATCGTGTAAGAGAAAAAATTAAGGCATTATGCAAGAAATTCCCGGTTTATGAGGATATGGGAATTTGAATTCTTTATAATTCGTAACTACTCAGGCGCAAAGTGACAAAGGCACAAAGGCACAAAGTTTAAAACAAATATGACTGAATTCTTTAAAAAATTTGCAGTTGAATAATTATGCGGTGTCCTTTTTGTAATCATATCGAAGACAAAGTTATTGACTCGCGTCAAAGTAAAGATGGTGATGTTATAAGGCGCAGGCGTGAATGTCTGAAGTGTGAAGGACGTTTTACAAGTTACGAAAGGATAGAGAATATCCTGCCTCATGTCATTAAAAAGGACGACAGAAGAGAGGCTTTTGACAGGCAGAAAATACTTCAGGGTCTTGAGAAGGCATGTGAGAAGAGACCTGTCAGCGTTGAATCAAGAGAAGCTATGGCAACCAGGATCGAAAACAGCCTCCAGGCAGCCGGCGAAAAAGAAATACCGAGTTCAGTAATTGGTGAACAAATAATGGACGGCCTCAAGGAAATTGATGAAGTTGCTTATGTAAGATTCGCCTCGGTCTATAGACAATTCAAGGATATAAAAGAATTCATGCAAGAGATTAAAGATATTGTTTATAACAAAAACAAGCCCTGAATTTTTTTCTCGAATTTCCTAAATAGTACACTTCGCATTTTTCATGTTTTTCTTCTCAAGAATTTCGCCGGTATTCCGATTATTAAACTATAAGAACACCTTATTTATACTGTCTGCTGCCTTGACAATATACAGAGGAAAAGATATATTAAATTTAGGAGTTATTCATGTTCGAGAAATTTACTGAAAGAGGTAGAAAAGTAATTATATACGCTCGTGAAGAGGCTGAAAAACGCCAGAATGACTACCTCGGGACCGAACACCTGCTTTTGGGACTGCTCAGGGAAGAAGAAAGCCTGCCAATGCTTATCCTCAAAAAAATGGGTCTCTCCGCTGATGAATTGCGAATAGAGGTTGAAAGAAATTTACCCACAGGTTCAAATATTCTTACATTCGGCGACATACCTTTTACCCCACGGGCCAAGAAAGTACTGGAGCTGGCGGTTGAAGAAGCAAGATTGCTCGGCCACAGCTATATTGGAAGTGAACATCTCCTTATAGGCTTAATCAGGGAAGATGCCGGTATTGCCGGCAAAATCCTGAGAAGCCTGGGGGCAAATCTTCTCGGCGTCCGGCAGCTTGCAATAAATCTTTCAATGCGCAAAGTGCAGTCCGGTGCAAAAGAAAGAAAAACCCATACCCCCGCCCTTGATGAATTCGGCAGGGATATTACCCGGTTTGCAAGAGAAGGAAGGCTTGATCCCGTAATCGGGAGGGAGAAAGAGATTGAGAGAGTTTTACAGATTTTAGGAAGAAGGGTCAAGAATAATCCTGTTATCATAGGTGAATCCGGTGTGGGCAAAACAGCTATTGTGGAGGGGCTTGCCCAGAAAATAGTGGCTGAGGAAATCCCGGAAAATCTTATCGGCAAAAGGATTGTCAGTCTGGATCTCGGCGCACTTATAGCCGGCACAAAATACAGGGGACAGTTTGAGGAAAGACTCAAGCTTGTAATGAAGGAGATTGTCCAGTCCGACAACGTAATTCTTTTTATAGATGAGCTGCATACACTTGTCGGCGCCGGCGCGGCAGAAGGCTCTATCGATGCTTCAAATATGCTTAAGCCGGCCCTTTCGAGAGGAGAAATTCAGTGTATCGGAGCTACAACACCTGATGAATACAGAAAGTATATTGAAAAAGACGGCGCCTTTGAAAGACGTTTTCAGCCCATATACTTACAGCCGCCGACAGTAGAGGAGAGCATCCGGATTCTTGGGGGACTGAAGACGCGGTATGAAGTGCACCATAAAGTTAAAGTAAGTCCCGAGGCTGTCAAGGCATGTGTCACCCTGTCGGACCGGTATATTACAGAAAGATATCTTCCTGACAAGGCAATAGATGTTATGGATGAGACCGGGGCGAGGATTAAATTAAAACGCTATACCATGCCTCCTGAACTTCGTGAGATTGAAAAAGAGCTGAAAAGGCTCAACAAAGAAAAAAATCTCTATGTCAAACTTCACGATTTTGAAAAGGGCGCTTCAGTCAAGAATGAAGAGGACAGAATAAGAATACTTTATGACAATCTCAATAAAAAATGGCGGGAAAATCAACAGAAAGAAACCCCGCTTATAGATGATGATGATGTTGCATATACTGTATCGAAGATAACGGGCATTCCCCTTTCCAGGCTTGAGGAAAAGGAATCGGAAAAACTCCTGCGGATGGAGGAAGAGCTTCACAAAAGGATCATTGCGCAGGATGAGGCAGTAAAGGCCATTTCCAAGGCAATCAGAAGGTCTCGCGCGGGCTTGAAAGCAAGGAAAAGACCGATCGGATCGTTTTTCTTTCTTGGCCCGACAGGTGTTGGAAAGACCGAACTTGCAAAGGCACTGACGGAATTCCTTTTCAATGATGATAATGCCCTTATAAAAGTAGACATGTCCGAATACATGGAAAGATTCAATGTATCCCGGTTAACAGGCGCCCCTCCCGGATATGTCGGTTATGAGGAAGGCGGGCAGTTGACGGAGACGGTGCGCAGGAGACCTTATTCAGTAGTGCTTTTTGATGAAATAGAAAAGGCGCATCCCGACGTATTCAATATTTTACTTCAGGTGCTTGATGAAGGTCTGATCACGGATAATTTAGGCAGGAAGGTTGATTTTAAAAATACCGTAATAATAATGACATCAAATGTCGGGACCAGATTTATTGAGAATGCCACACCGTTAGGCTTCCGGCAGCCTTCAACAAAGAATAACTACAGGAAAATTAAAGATGCGGTACTTGGTGAGTTGAAAAATAAATTCAACCCTGAATTTCTGAATCGAATTGATGAAATCGTAGTTTTCCATCAGCTTGAAAAAGAACACCTGGTGAAAATTGTTAACCTGCTTGTTAATGAACTGAACAAGCAGCTTCTTGACCACGATCTTGCAATTGAACTCTCTGATGAAGTAATAGACTGGCTTATTGAAAAAAATTACCAGCCGTCATACGGTGCCAGGCCCATGAGAAGGGCTATCCAGAGGCATATCGAAGATCCTCTCTCCGAGGAGATTCTCAAAGGCAGGTTTAAGGATATGAAAAAAATAAATGTAGTGCTTGAGGAAGATGAACCTGTCTTTGTTGAAAGTGAAGTTGAAGCGCTCGTTTCCTGAACCATCCGGTTTATGCGTCTTAATCATAAGCGGAGTTTTTATTCTTTTCTTTCACTTTGCCCCTTTGATACTCGGTGCCTTTGTGCCTGCGTAAGTATATATAATGCGTGCTCTTGTTTTCGACAGAGGACTTAAATATATCACCGACTATCCAATCCCCAAACCAGGGAGCAACGAAGCCCTTATCAGGATAACTTATGCGGGAATCTGCAATACGGACATTGAAATTACCAGGGGATATATGGGATTCAGAGGCATACCCGGACATGAATTCGTCGGAATTGTTGAAAAATGCAAGAAAAAAGACCTGGTAGGAAAACGTTTTGTCGGTGAGATAAATATTGGTTGCGGCAATTGTTTATACTGCCGTAATCAGCTGCAGAACCACTGCTCCGGCCGCTCAGTGCTCGGCATACTGAACAGGGACGGTGTATTTGCAGAATATACTACACTGCCTGTGAAGAATCTCCACAAGGTGCCTGATTCCATTTCAGACGAGGAGGCGGTTTTTGTTGAGCCTTTAGCCGCAGCATATGAGATCCTTGAACAGATAAATATTTCATCCTCTGATAAAGTCTCTGTTTTGGGAGACGGGAAACTTGGCCTGCTTGTTGCACAGGTAATTGCAACAACCGGGAGTAATCTTGTTGCTGTCGGCAGGCACCCTGAAAAACTTTCCATCCTTGACAAAGCAGGGATTAAGACGAAACTGAGTACTGACTTTAAAGAAAAGGGATTCGATATAGTTATTGACTGTACAGGTTCTCCATCAGGAATGGAAACAGCGCTTCAGATTGTAAAGCCGCGAGGAAAAATCGTTCTTAAAACAACGATTGCAAAAAGAAGCCGGGTTGATTTAAATCAAATTGTTATTAATGAGATTAGTTTGATCGGCTCACGATGCGGTCCGTTTCCGGCTGCAATAAAGGCAATCAAGTCAAAAAAGATTGATCTTTATCCACTCATAAGCAAAGTCTTTTCTCTGGAGGAAGGAATAAAGGCATTTCAGTATGCATCAAAAAAAGCGCTGAAAGTTATTCTGAAGTTAATTTAACACTCCCTATATATGATTTTTCCAGCACACTCAGGAAAGCGTCCACGACATCATTATCAAACTGGGGGCCCTTATGTTTCTCCAGCTCGGATAATGCATATCTAATTCCCGGCGCAGGTCTGTACGGCCTGTCCGAGGTCATGGAATCAAACGAGTCCGCCACATGAAGAATTTTTGCACCAAGAGGAATTCTTTTACCCTTAAGTTTGTTGGGATATCCATTTCCATCAAGTTTTTCATGATGGTATTTGATAAAGGGGATTATTTCCCTTAGCTGTGTTATGTCTTTAAGAATATTTGCTCCCTGCGCAGGGTGCTTCTTTACGATATCAAACTCTTCCTTTGTGAGTTTTCCGGGTTTATCCAGAAGATAGTCATAAATCCCCAACTTTCCAATATCGTGAAGTAATCCCGCAAGTTTGATGTTCTTTATTTCATCTGCATCCATCAGCATTTGTTCAGCTATTTGTTCAGCGTATATTGATACCCTTTCAGAATGGCCTTTTGTCCACGGGCTCTTTGCATCAAGGGCATTTACCATTACCAGTATAAGTTTTAAAAAGAGATGCTCAAGTTCCTTATATGACTCGTTTATATCCTCAAGCATGTTAAGAAAAGCATCTCTGCCTTTCTGAGCCCTCAACTCGCTGGCCTTCAACTCATTTATTGAATTGGCATATATTTCAACAAGATCGGTATTGTTCTCTTCCGCCATTTTTTGATCTGTAATATCTAAAGCAGAATGAACAGCCCCTATAAATTTGTTATCGGCAATAATGGGATCTACCATTATCCGCAGAAATTTCCCAAGGGAAGGTTCATATATTTCAGCCTCTTCATGGCTGAAGCTGTTCACTTTCTTTATCATGGGGCAATTTCCAACAGGCCTGTCAGAGTGATGAAATATTTGATAACATTTCGCATTCCGGAAATTAATGTTTTTTCCGAAAAAATCAGACATTCCTTTGTTGGCCATCACGATGTTGCATTCGGTATCGATAATGGCTGCCGGATAGCGCAGTGTGTTGATGAATACTTGCCAGTCCTTTGTGTGTTCGGCAAGCATATTGACAAGATCGTCTTTCTTTTGTAATAAGGTCATATTTGCTTTACATTCTGCAATCTGAGGTCTGAGATATCAATAGCTATAATAACAGATTTTAATAATTTTGCTTCTATCTTTCAACTATACCATTGAATTCCTTAACTTCTATTAAAAAAATTGAAGGTCATTTCAATGTTTTTATCCCTTTTTGAAGAATTATTATATAAATTTTGATAAAGTATCTTTATGAAAAGCACAAAAACCGCCGGGATAATTATTATTGGAAATGAAATACTTTCAGGCAAGGTGCAGGATATTAATTCATTTTATCTTGCGTGTGAGTTGAGGAAATTAGGAGTTGATGTCAAACGAATATCCGTCATACCCGATGAAATCGATATAATCGGCAGGGAGGCCGTAGAGTTTTCAGAAAAATATGATTATGTCTTTACCTCCGGAGGTGTAGGCCCGACTCACGATGATGTAACAATGGCCGGTATAGCAAAGGGCTTTGGTCTGAATCTTATAAAGAACGATGCAATCAAAAACATATTATATTCAAGATATAAAGATTTAATTAACAGTGCTGTTTTAAAGATGACCGAGGTGCCGGAGGGCAGCGAGATCGATTTCCGGGAAGAGATGAGATTCCCTGTGGTTTCGTTCAAAAATATCTTCATTTTCCCTGGAATTCCGGAATATTTGAAAAACAAGTTTTCCATTATAAAAGAGAAATTCCGCTCCCCGGCATTTTATTTGAAACGCATTTATCTTAATTGCCATGAATCAAATATTGCGGAGATTTTAAATGCCGTGGTTAAAGAATATGAGGACGTGACATTCGGTTCATATCCGGTTTTAGGGAAACCCGGCTTCAGAGTAATTGTGACGGCAGAGGCCAAATCAGAGGAGCCTTTGACAACGGCACTGGATGAACTGATAAGCAGGCTGCCTGATGATTTAATAGTCAGGGTTGAATGAACCGGGGAGATACTATAAGCAGAGGAAACGGTTTTACAGATTAAGAAATATCGATTTCAATCTCATCGGAATTTGTTTTCTTCCTGATATAACGCGAGGCGATTTTTTTAATGTATTCTCTTGAAACCGGAAATACCATGAGGAAGCCGATTATATCGGTAAAAAATCCCGGGGTAAGAAGCATTGCGCCGGCTACCAGTATCATAGCTCCGTTAATTAATTCTTCGGCAGGGAATATGCCTTCCTGCATGTTTTTCTGAATGCGGTACATAACGCCGAGCCCTTCCAGTCTGACCAGATAAGCTCCGATAATTGCGGTTAAGATAACGATTATGATCGTATTCAAAGCGCCTATTAACGAGCCGACCTTTATGAGAAGTGCTAATTCTATCACAGGTATAAGTGAAAATATCAGAAATAACTTAAAGAACATTACTTAATTATAACCTAAATCGCTTAACTATTTATCCATGATTCCCTGAAAAATTCTTTTTACCTCCTTGAATATCCCTGCATGAAGGGCAGGGGTTCCGGAAACGATATTGCCGGTTTTCAGGTAATCCGCTCCCCCTCCGAAATCAGTGACAATACCGCCGGCTTCTTTTATGAGAATACTGCCGGCAGCCATGTCCCACGGGCTGAGACCGATTTCAAAAAAACAGTCACATCTGCCGGAGGCAAGATGGGCGAGGTCAAGGGCAGCGGAACCGGCCCTCCTGATGTCACTGACCATGAAGAAAATATTCCTGAAGAGTTTAAGATAAGGATCGATTAATTCTTTTTTCCGGAAAGGGAAGCCTGTTGCCACTAAACTGTTCCGGAAATCACTGATTGAAGAGACCTTTATTTGTTTCCCATTCAGTAATGCCCCCCTGCCCTTCTCTGCTGTAAACATCTCTTTTCTTAAAGGGTCGAAAACAACACCAAGGATTATCTCCTTATTATATTCAAGAGCTATTGATACGGAAAAAACCGGATACTGGTGGATAAAATTCGTTGTACCGTCAAGCGGGTCTATGATCCAGAGATATCCTGTTGTCTCAATTTCTTCAAACGACTCTTCGGCAAGGAAATGATGACCGGGGAATTTGCGTTTAATGGTATTCAGGATAAGGTGCTCGGATTCTTTATCAATGCGGGTAACAAAATCCGAGGCCTGTTTTGTCTCAATGTCGTCTTCAGATATCCTGCCGAGATTTTTGACAATAAAATCTCCTGCAAGCACAGCGGCCCTTAAGGCAGTTTCAAGAAATTCGCTTTTGTAACTATTCATCGTTTCTCCCCCACACAACCAGATGCCTGTCGCTTACAATTTCTACAGTAAGATTGTATATATCCGCTTCCTTTAATTGCTGCCGGACTTCTTCTGTAGTGTAAGCTGCCAGGAGAGAACTGTAAAAGTCTTTTTTTAATATGTCCGGGGCATCGGCAGCATGTAGTTCGACCAGGCCTTTTGCTGTTTCAATGCTGTCGGGACGCATTAAGTCCATTATAAAAACCGGCGCACCGGGTTTGGCGCAATGTTTGACCGTTTCCCAGATTACCAGTGGATCATCAAGGTGATGCAGGAGACTGTTTGAAATAACCGCATCAAATTTTATGGTCTGCAATTTATTGTCGGGCAGCAGGCATTTTTGCAGCCTGATCTGATGTGAGTGTCCTTTTAACTCCACATCACGCATTCCTATATCAAGCATTGCCTGTGCTCCGTCAATGCCGGTGATACGGGCCTTGGGATAAGCCCGCGCAAACCGTATGATAACATCAGCGGTACCGCATCCCAGATCAAGCGCAAGCGCGTCCCCTTCTGAAAAATCCGGGAACCGCGATCCGTAACATGAAACAAAGGCATCATGGGCCTCTGAAAAATCGGTTTCAGCATAAGCCTCAGCCTGTTCCGCTGTATCCATTAAATCATGTTCCGGAATACGATCCATAATCTAAGATACCAGAATCAGGGGATTTTGGAAATAATCCTGTGATGGTTTTGTTATAATATCAGACGCTCTCAATATTCATGCAAAGGAGATTCAGATGAAAGTGAAGTCTATCGGCTACAGACTAATGGAGTCTCTGACAAAAGATCAGATTGCCCATGTTTTAGATACTGCATTTACTTTGCTGAAAAACAAGAAAACAGACGAGCTTTTGCAAAAGCTGAATAAAGACGTTGCTGCAACGCTAACCCGATTACTTTCTCCTGAGACCTCTTCACCACAGGAAATTTCTTCTGATGAAAAGCTTATTGAGAAATGGAATCATCTCTGGGATGAATGGCATGAAATTGTTTTTGAAGTTGGTAATGAAAAGGGGAAATATGTTTATCAGGAACATCATTGGGAACAGCCGTACTTTGACGGGTACGCCTTAGCTTCCGACCTGGATAAAGTTGCGGAAAAAATGCTTCCTTTTCTGGATAAAATATATAAGCTGAGAGTCGAGGAGGATAAACTGTTTGAGCAAGAGATTTTGGATATCGAATTTCAGATAAATGAATATCCCGACTGGATGGGGGCAGAACACGAAGAATGTTATCTTGAGTCTGCTGCAACACGGTGTGTGCTCAAGTGGGAATGGCTCGCTGCCGGCTCAGCCGAGACATTTGTTAAAAGGATTCTTGAAATAGAAAAAGGACTGAGTCGAGTTATGGCAAACATGCCCTATGGCTGGCGGTTGCGGGAGAACTGCATCCGGCAGCCTGTCGAAAAGTTATTGCTCAATGGAAAGTAAATCATGCAAGAAGAAAAAATCTATGGGAAGCAATTCGGAACCGGGGTTTGCCTGTGCCATAGAACATCCTTTCCTTTTTTCATCAATAAATTTAAGCAGATAATGATGTGACTTCTACGATGTGATGTTTCCGGCGGGCATCGTTGACGATATCTTCTAACTTTGCTGCAATTTCATCATCAATCCAGTCTGCTCCACACTGTGAACATACTGTTGCCGGAACATCTCTTACAACGACGACACCAAAAACCAGATCAACAGTGAAAGTAGTTTTTCCGGGCATTTTCTTCCCTCTGCAGAGAGGACATTCTTCAGCCGCTGTTTTAATCCCCATGCTCCCTCCTTGTTTTAAAATCAGCCTCAAAGTGCTCTAAGTCCGGCTTGTATGCTGTAATAATAAAACAGTGCTCACTTTTAGCATCATAAGCTGTTATAATATGAAATGGCTGTTCCTGAATCCATCCTAAAAATAAAGCGCTTGGGTAAGGTTTATCATCTGGATATTCTTCAATCATTTCTCCTGAAGATAAGACATCTTTGACAACACTTCTTGAAATCCCTCTTTCCATCATTCTTTCAAGTGCATGACGCTGCCATTCAATTTTGCCTTTTGCTACTGATACTTTTATAGCAACTTTATCCATTATATCTTATAAGACATCTGTTGTATATCTAAACCATAGTTCAATACTAATTCCCGCATCAATATAAAAAGTATATAACATAAATATAACAGGGAAATCGGGGATACTGCAATATCGGGCTTTTCCGGCAATTCACGGTAACGTCAATAAAACGGCTTGATTTTGTACATTTAATCGTTTCAGAGTTTTTTCAAGTATGCTCTTCCCAATATAGTCAAGATGGCTGCTCCATATGAGATGATGCAATGCTCTTGGTGTCTTCGTTCTGTTCTTTATAGCCGGCTAAACTCACAAAATCAAGCCTGACCCTTTCGCGCTCTTTTTAGAGGGAATTTTGTGCCCGCAGCCATTCAGATAAGAATGAGTTCATATTTGCCCACTTGAAATTAGAAAGAACCATTTTATATTCCAGGAAACAAGACCCTATAGTGCTTGTTAATCAGAGGCAGGTGGAATTAATCTATCGATTTGCTTTATGAGGGCTGGTATTGCGGTTTCAGCAGCATTCCATACTTCATCAATATCAACATGATCATATGCATGTATCAGGATATCCCTCATTCCGGTTATCTTTCTCCACGGTATTTCAGGATGTTCAGACCTGAACTTTTCAGATAAACGCTTCGTCGCTTCACCAATGATCTCAATCTGCCTGATGACCGCAGACTGAATCAGTGAACTGTTTTCAAACTGCGCCTTATCAATGCCCTGAATAAACTCCTGTATCTGTTTTGCTGCCTGGATAATATCAATAAGATAAGCGGGATCACGCTGCGGCATAGATTACCTCTGCTGACTCGATTATCTCCTTGCGGCGGATATAATTACGGCTCCGTTCAATTCCACGCTTGCTTATAAGATCGACATTGCGCCCGAAAATAATCTTCAGTTCATCCTGCATCTCAACATGATCGAGGAGGCTCCAGCGCGCATCAGGAGCAAATGTAACAAGTACATCAAGATCGCTTTCAGGGCTGAAATCTTCCCTCAAGACAGAACCAAACAGCGCAAATTCGGTAATCTTCCAATGCTTGCAAAAGTCGGTGATCTTTTCCTTTGGAATATCAAGCCCTTTTACCACATCCGTACTCCTTCAATTAGATGATACGAAATTGTTTTTTCAGATTAGCTGAATTATAACAGGGAAATCGGGGATACTGCAATATTGGCCTTTTCCGGCATTTCACGGTAACGTCAATAAAACAAACAGGTTCAGGCTTGATTTTGTGCATTTAATCGGTTCAGTGCTTTTTCAGGTGTGCTCTTCCCAATATAGTCAAGATGGCTGCTCCATATGACATGATACAATGCTTCTGAATATTCTATGCGTGGTTGGTGTGCTACTGTTCTGCTAACGTATGCCTGCAATGCGGAGATAAATACTTTAGCGCCGAAGTGTCTGAAAAAATCGGCAAGTTTGTTAAGAAATATCGGGAAGGACAACCATTGCGTTATATCATAGTTTTGCAATCCGAGCATCTTGAGTCTTGTTATGTACTCTTCAAGAAAACATACAATATGTTACACAATCAAGGCAAATTGTAACTCTGGATGTAAAGCTTTTTCTTCCTTTCTATTACCTTCTTTATGTTAAAATCTGGATACTTGCAAATAAGGGGATGATTAATGGAAGATATCTACTCAATATTTGAAAAGCCCAAAAATCCAGCGCCATTTAATGCGGTTAAGATAAGCCTCGCCTCTCCTGGAAAGATCAGGGAATGGTCATACGGTGAAGTGAAAGTTCCAGAAACCATAAACTACCGCACCTTCAAGCCTGAACGGGACGGCCTCTTCTGTGCCAAAATTTTCGGGCCTGTAAAAGACTGGGAGTGTATATGCGGCAAATATAAACGGATGAAGCACAGGGGAGTGGTCTGTGATAAATGCGGAGTTGAGGTCATACAGGCAAAGGCAAGACGTGAGAGGCTCGGTCACATAGAGCTGGCAACACCTGTTGCCCATATATGGTACTGGAAAGGCCGTCAAAATATTATCGGTACACTGATTGACATAAACATGCGCCAGCTTGAAAAGGTACTTTACTGCGAAAATTATATAGTCGTTGACCCTGGTGAAATAAAGTTGAAGGAAAAAGAACTTCTGACAGATGAGGAATACAGAAAAAGTATCCAGGAGTACGGCGATAAATTCAAGGCAGGTATTGGCGCTGAGGCGGTCAAGGAACTCCTGCGAAATATTAACCTTGATACTCTGGCAAAAGACATTAGAGCAAAGATACGACAGACAAATGCCAAAACTACGAAAGAAAAACTTGCAAAGAGATTAAAAGTTGTGGAGGCATTCAGACGATCAGGGAACAGGCCGGAGTGGATGGTTATGGATGTTATTCCCGTGTTGCCACCTGACCTTCGACCGTTGGTACCGCTTGAAGGCGGACGGTTTGCCACTTCAGATTTAAACGATCTTTATAGACGGGTTATAAATAGAAATATCAGCTTGAAAAGACTGATGGCACTGAATGCCCCCAGTGTCATTATCAGAAATGAAAAAAGGATGCACCAGGAAGCTGTTGACGCACTCTTTGACAACGGGAGGATGAGCCGTGTACTAAAGGCAGTAACCAAGAGGCCGCTTAAGTCTTTGAGTGATATGATAAAAGGCAAACAGGGTCGCTTCAGGCAGAACCTTCTCGGGAAAAGGGTTGACTACTCCGGCAGGTCCGTCATCGTACTCGACCCGGGATTACGGCTTCATCAGTGTGGATTGCCGAAGAAAATGGCTCTTGAGCTTTTTAAAATGTTTATATTCAGCAAACTTGAGGAGAAGGGTTATGTTACTACAATTAAAGCTGCAAAGAAAATCGTTGAAAGAGGTGAAGATATAATATGGGATTGTCTTGATGAAGTAATCAGGGAACACCCTGTTCTGCTAAACCGGCCACCGATTCTTCACCGTCTCGGAATGCAGGCATTTGACCCCGTACTTGTTGAGGGTAAGGCGATAAAGTTGCATCCGCTTGTCTGCAAGGGATTCCATGCAGACTTTGATGGTGACCAGATGGCTGTCCATGTTCCTTTATCAATAGAGGCGCAGATCGAGGCAAGAGCGCTGATAATGTCTGTAAACAATATCCTCAGTCCTGCACATGGTAAACCTGCCGCAACGCCGGCACAAGACATGGTTCTTGGCATCTATTATTTAACGGCTGACTTACCTGACGCTGAGGCCTGCTCATCCGTATTTTCCAGCGCCGATGAAGTCAGGCACGCTTAGGAATCAGGATTGATAAATGAGCACTCAATAATAAAAGTCAGAATACAGGGCAGGCTTCAGGATACTACCGCAGGCAGGGTCATTTTGTATGATATATTCCCATGCGGGTTCCCTTTTGAAAAAGTAAACCGGACAGTGACACAAAGCTGTCTTGAAGAAATTGTAATACTCCTGCATAACGACTTCGGCAAACAGGACACAGCCGAAGTCCTTGACCGTCTCATGAGGATCGGATTTAAGTATGCTACAAAATCGGGTATATCTATAAGCATGGATGACATACGTGTGCCTCTATGCAAACAATCGGTAATTGAAAATGCCCAAAAGTATGTATACGAGTTCATAAATGCAGATGAAAGTGAAGACGACGAAACCCTTTCCACTGAAGAGCGAAGAGATGCTGTTACAGAGATATGGCAAAAAGCCGCCGAAATTATGAACAATGAAATAGTAACAGAACTTCAGAAGGATAAAGAGAACAGCATTCATATGATGATCAACTCCGGGGCAAAAGGTTCTGCTGCCCTGTTAATAAAGCTTGTCGGAATGATGATGGGGTACATAACAAAGACTTCTGGAGAGTTTATGGAGCACCCTATTACGGCAAATTTCAAGGAAGGGCTATCACCTGTTCAGTATTTTATTCTGTCTTCCGGAGCAAGGAATAGAATTGCTAATACAGAGCTGATGACTGCAAATGCCGGATGGTTGACAAGAAGGCTTATAGATGTGGTACAGGACACTATCATTCAAAAAGAAGACTGCGCCACAGGAGACGGAATTACATTAGGTGAAATAGTTGTAAATGAAAAAATTATTCATAAGCTTGATGACAGAATAACAGGACGTATATCTGCCGAAGAGATACGGGACCCTGATACAGGGGAAGTTATACTGGGATTAAACGAAGAAATTACTAATAGCATTACCAGACGAGTAACCAATGCTGGTATTAAAGAAGTAAGAGTAAAGTCTGTTCTTACATGCCTTTCCGAGACGGCGTATGTGCAAGATGTTATGGTCGGGACTTATCAACCGGCAGGATAGTTGAAACAGGAACGGTTGTCGGAATCCTGGCAGCCCAGTCTATAGGAGAACCCGGAACACAGTTTGTTTTGAACAGCCGCAGATCAGGCAGATATGAAACAGACGATGAAATACCTGTCATTGAGTTGTCCAGAATTATCGAACTCTTTGAGGGAAGAAGACCGAAAGACAAAATTTTGATAGACCCGCATAAAATACTCAAGGATAAAGGGTTAAAAGAAGTTCATTTATTTCTCCTGAACGAACTTCAGAGAACATATAAAGCGAATAATATTGAAATAAATGATAAACATTTTGAAGTTATCATCAGAAAAATGACCGGAAAAATAAAGATCAAAGATGCGGGCGACACTATGTTTCTGATGGGAGAGATTACAGAGAGACGTAAATTTCTCGAAGAAAATGCCGTTGTTTCGTTAGAGGGCGGAAAAGAGGCAGTTGGACAGCCTGTGTTACTTGGAATCACTAAGGCAGCTTTGTCAGCAAATAGCTGGATATCAGCGGCCTCTTTTCAAGAGACAACCAAGATATTAACAGAGGCAGCTATTGAAGGAGATGTTGATCACCTGAAGGGATTAAAAGAAAATGTCATTATGGGAAGATTAATACCTGCGGGGACGGGACATGAGAAATATAAAGACACCTTTGTTAAGGACGATTTTCATACCGGCAAAGATAAAACAGGAACTCTTTGATATAATCAGAAAAGACCGGATATTGGAGGAATAAAATGAAGTCTGTAAAATTGAAAGAGAATTTATACAAAGAAGCTGAACGAGTCTCTAAAACATATGGAGTAAAAGTTCAGGACATCATACCAAAGGCTTTAAAACAGGGACTTCTCGTTTTAAATGAAAATAATGTCCTTCAACTTTACAAAAGCCGGAAGATAACCCTGCAGAAAGCCGCAGCAATGCTTTCAATAGACATATGGGAGATGATAGAGAAAATAAAGAAAGCGGACATACATATAGACTATTCAATGGAAGAGCTTGCAGAGGATTTTATATAGTGAATAGCAATTTGTTAATAAATTAATGAACAAAATTGTGCGGCTCGAAGGTTTGATAAAATCGGCAGAAAAATTATTTGTAGCAACTTTTTTAGAAGACATATTTAGGAGGTGCAAATGAAATTACAAGCAACCATTGAGTTATGGCAAAAGGGGAAATGGTGCATAGCCAAAATTCCGGAACTGGATTTTATTGCCCAGGGGCTAACCGTTGAAGAGGCAAAAGCTAATCTTAATGAGGTGGTAAAGATACAGTTTGCCGAGATGAAAGAAATGGGTACACTTGATGATTATCTTTCAGAATGCGGCTATGTAATGAAAGACGATACCGCAGTGCCCGAAAACGAAATGATTGGGTTCGAGAAGAAATTGGTTCAGGTTGCGTAAATGCCGAGAATATTCCCTACGGACTGGAAAACGTTGTTAAAAATATTTGAACTATACGGGTGTAAATATAAACGAAAAGAAGGCTCTCATCATGTCTTGACATGCCCCGGCGCTAAACGGGCTGTAGTTATTCCCGAATATAAGGAGATCGATGTCGATATAATAAAGAACAACATGCGGACAGTGAATATGAGCAGGGAAGAGTATTTTGAGCTGTTGAAGAAAGCTTGATGGATGAAGGATGATGTTAATTCTTAGAAACATATTCCGTTACACTTAGAGGAATAGACTTGGCAACAGTTATTTCTTTTTCACATTTAAAATCGTCAACAATTACACTTCTAACATCAGGTATTACTCTTGAAATTGGAGCTATTGAACGTAGCGATTATGCAAGAAATACTAAAATCAAATCGGCATTCCTAAATCAGTCACCTTCCGAATTCTTCGATACATATATTGAAACAATTAAGATTTCCGGCGATGACATTGAATGGAGCAAGTTATCCATAGAAGACTTGAGATTTTTAATAAAAACCTGTTTGCAACTACGAGTTAAGAATGTTCAAGTGGAAACATTCTTAAAGCAACAATCTCTGAATGATCAATTATCTGAGGAGAAAAATATAGACAATCTTTTGTATTTCTTCAGAGATCATATTTTAGGTGTCAAATATGAAGATTTTTTGGCGATGAAAGATCAGTTGATAGAAGATTTAAAAGATGTTTTTAATAAACTCCTCTTAGAAATAGACACTCTTATAAAAAAGAATGGTGATGAGAAACAAACAAATAAAAGGATGCAAAATGACGAATACAAAAAACTCCGGCTATGGAGGATAAAACAAAACAAAGAGAGTTTGAGATTTGAAAAACGGTTGATTGTCAATTCCAAGGAAAACATTAAACTTCAAGTTCTGGAACTTCTTAAGAGTCAATCGCCTACATATAACATAGAAAGGCAGATAGCCTATCTGTTAAATCACACAAGGTGGCGTTTGCAATATTTGGATCCGCAATATCTCGATTTCCCCTTGCGCTTTTGTGGCTTTCTGGATAATAAAGAATTTAACAAACTATATGAAGAATGGAAACTAACTAAAGATGACAAGAAGATGCTGCAGTTAATGGTCAACGATTTTCTAACAACTGAGACCGAAGGGTATGTTTGCAACTTAATAGAAAACATCTCTATTAAACCGGGAAGGAAGCTTATTCTTTTGGAAGCTATGCGTTGCTTTTATGAAGAACAATATTTTGCATCTGTATCAACATTACTTCCGCAAATAGAAGGACTTTTATGGGATCTAGCAGAACTGTTTAATAAACAGGGCAAGCCTATTTATAAAAAAACTCCCCATGAGGTGAACCATTCCTATAAATCTTGCACGTTCGAGATAGATAAGAACAATGAATCATACATCTTATCTGACGGAACAATGAAAAACTATTGGGAAGTTACCAGTGGCAACATTTCTGAATTAGGATTAAGAATAGACCGCAATAAGAAGGAGATTGAAATTGCAAAAGTGAGAGAGCTTCTAAATGAAACAGCTCTCCGGTTTTATGTTGACGTTGATTTTATTGATTACTTCTGTGGAGAACTTTACGATGAGAGGAACGATATTCTTCATGGCAGGGAATTGACATTCGGCACTATAACAAATGCTGCAAAAAAGATGCTGGCACTCTTAATGATTTTGTCTTATTTTGAAAGTGAAGATTGATGTTCTCGTAAAAAGTCTTAAAAAGCACTTTTCTGTCATTCCCGTGGAAACGGGAATCCAGTCTTTTCAGATAGCTACATACGCTCTGGATTTCCGCTTTCGCGGAAATGACGACTTTTTACGAATCCATCAAGATTAATTGTAAAAAGATTTGGGCCATTACCGCTCAAAAAAACAAGTATTAGCATTGTAACGGAGTCTTTCGAAAATTATGCAAATCAACAAGTGGACGAGAGTTATATGAATCCATCTTCTCTCCCCCTCTTCCATCAAATCATAACCGCCCATGAACTCACACTCAAGCGGGCGGCGCATGATCTGAAAAAACTGGAATCCCCTCTTTCAGCAGCAATGGTTGACCTGAATCCCCATCAGGTAGATGCGGCGCTCTTTGCTTTTAAGTCTCCGATGTCGCGCGGGGCGATACTCTGCGATGAAGTAGGGCTTGGGAAGACTATTGAGGCGGGACTGGTGATCAGCCAGTTATGGGCGGAAGGTAAACGAAAAATTATTGCTGTAGTACCGGCGCCCATACGTCAGCAGTGGCAAAATGAACTGCTCGAAAAGTTTGACGTGCCGGGTGTTATAGTTGACGGATTCGAATATCGGGCGTCTAAAAAAAACGGAAAAATAAACCCCTTTAAAAGAAATGCTGTTGTCATTGTTTCCATCCCCTTTGCTTATTCAAAAAGCGCTGAAATCGCGGCAGTGGGTAAATGGGACCTGGTGGTAATAGATGAGGCGCACCGCCTGAGGAATGTTTATAAAAAGTCCGGCAGCAAGCAGGCCAGGACGCTTAAAAAGTTATTCACCGGAATTCCCAAGCTTCTCCTGACTGCAACTCCGCTGCAAAATTCCCTGATGGAACTGTATGGACTGGTGAGTTTTATTGAAGACAAGACCTTTGGCTCTGAATATTCGTTCAGAAAGATGTTTCTGGCAGACAACAACGGGCGTGAGTCTGTAAATGAGGAGACTTTAAAAGAACGGATATCGGGTATTGCGGTGCGGACTATCAGACGGCAGGTTCAGGAATATGTCCGCTACACAAACCGTTTGTCAATGGTAGAGGATTTTACGCCGACTGATGATGAAGCTGAGCTTTATGAACTTGTTTCAGGATATTTAAGAAGGCCCGATGTTGCAGCTATAAACTCGAAATACCGTCACCTTCTAATATTGGTTTTTTGGAAAATCCTTGCGAGTTCGAGTTTTGCGATTGCAAAAACGCTTAACGGCCTGATTAACAATATTAACAAGTTGTTATCCGATCAAAAAACCATTCAGATAAGTGAATTGCTTGATGATGTTGACGGCTATGAAGAAGAATCCGAGGAAATCGCCAGAAGAGAGGATACAGAACCTGTAGAAACTGGGGATATAGACGCTGAAAACGCAAACGGGAGATTTTTCACGGAGGAAGAGCTGGAGGCTGAAAAAAACGAATTGATTCATATGCGGAACCTTGCCGAATCCATTCAGAAAACATCAAAGGGGGATGCCCTGCTTATTGCTCTGGACAAGGCTTTTGCCCACTGCAGGAAAATGGGATGGAATGAAAAAGCGGTTATATTTACAGAGTCAAGGAGGACGCAGGAGTATCTTTTCAATCTGCTTTCCGACAATGGATATAAGGAGTTGATAACAGTCTTTAACGGCTCAAATAATGGTGTAACAGCCAAAAGGGCTTATGACAGATGGGTGAAAGAAAGACCGCATCATGAAACAGGAGGATACATATCAAGGGCGGTCGCGATCAGAGACGCATTAATTCATGAATTTCACCGTCATACCAGTATATTCCTTACCACTGAAGCCGGAGCAGAAGGCATTAACCTTCAGTTCTGCAACCTTGTTATAAATTTTGATCTCCCCTGGAACCCGCAGCGAATAGAGCAGAGAGTAGGACGATGCCATAGGTACGGGCAGAAATATGATGTGATTGCTCTTAATTTCCTGAACAGGAAAATTGCCGCTGACTGCAGGGTATATGAACTCCTTGACCAGAAGTTCAGACTTTTCAGCGGCCTGTTTGGCGCTTCGGATGAAATACTTGGCTCTATAGGCTCGGGCGTTGATTTCGAGAAACGCATTCTTGACATATATCAGTCCTGCCGCACAGATGATGAAATCAATAAGGCATTCGATAAACTCCAGGCAGAGCTTGCGGAACAGATCAATAAAAAAATAATAGAAACAAGGTCCAAGCTTCTTGAAAACTTTGATGATGAGGTCAGGGCAAGATTCAAAGTAATTGACAATAAAATAAAGCAGGATTTGAGCGCCCTGGATATGATGCTTGCAAAATTAATAATAAGCAGCCTGTGGCCGGCTGAATACAAATTGTCAAATGGCTGCTATCTCTTAAAGATTGATTCAGCGCCCGGATCATTCAGCATTTCGGGCAAAGAGAGTATGAGCCGCGGATATTATTATGTCGGCAGGCACAATAAAGATATTGACGCCGAGAGATTGCATCTCAGACATCCAATGGTGAAAGATATTATAAACAACTTAAAGACCGAATCATCAGAACGTATTCATTCTATTACATTATGTTATACAAAGGGCGGGCATAAAGTTTCTCAAATCGAGCCTTACCTCGGTAAAAGCGGATTCTGGGCTGTATACAAATTGACATTTGAAGGTATAGATACAGAGGATCATATTATTAATGTGATATTAGTGAAAAAAGGATATGACTGGATTGTTATTGAAAAGGAGCTTGCAGATAAATTTATGACTATTCAGGCGGAAGGGAAGGATTTGCTTGCTGCGGATATGAATTCCGTAACGATCCCTGATGATGACTTATTAAATAGTGAACTTTCGAAAATTCAGGAACGTCTTGAGGAAAAAATCAACGGAAGGAATGAAGAATACTACGAGAGAGAGCTTGATAAACTGGAGATTTATTCTGAAGAAATCCTGATGAGCCTTCATGAGTCTTTACAAAAAAAAGAGACAGAAATAAATGAGACAAAAAAGAAGAGACTAAGTTCCAAAACTTTTGAGGAGCGTCAGACGTTAAGAAAAGAAATTCACAAACTTGAAAAAGAATACAGCAGACTTGCTGATAAAATTGCTCAGGAGAAAAAGAAGCTATTTCAGGAAAAGGAAGCTGAAATGAAAAGACTTGATAAAAAGCTGAAAATTAAAGTGAGTAAAATCTGCATTGCCAAAGCCGGGTGGAAAATGGTGTGATTCCGGATTATAAACCTGTACCCGAAAAGCTATCGTCTCCTGACCGCTATGTACTGCACACACAGCACAGGGGGCAAGCTTGATTTGATTATTTTAGCCGGCTATTAAAGGGAGTAGGATTCAGAAGCTCTTTAGTTCCAAAGCATTATCATAGTCTTAAATAAATTGCAAAATAGGTCTGTGTCCTTGAAATTGCACAAATTGTCAAAATCTTTTTTTAAGCAATCGAGCTTTACCCCTTCTCCCTCTTAAAACCACTCTTCCTTTGTTTCTTACCAGAAAAATATAGCATCAAGCCTTCAGCAGCCATTCCCACAGCGGGACAATATGAATCTTCCCTGCCCCGGTTTTTAACGATTCTTTATGCTCCGATGTTATGATACGCCCCTCTTTGATTGAAAGCTTTTCCATTGCCTCAACTAATCCCCTGATCTCCCGTTCTTTTGTTGCCGGTGATTCCAGATCATAGCTTACATTAAGCAGATGCTCTTTTCCCCCTGAAATATAATAGAAGTCTGTTTCGTATTTTCCTTTAACGTAATATATTTTTTCTGTCTTTCTTCTCAGTTCAAGAAAAACAATGTTTTCAAAAATACGTCCGGTATCTATGGAAAAAGAATAGTCCATAGCAGTCTTAAATCCGACATCTACGCTGTAAATCTTTTTCGGGTTTCTCCATTGTTCCCTGACGGACCTGGCGTATAACGGTACGGTAAACAGCGCAAAGGCATCCTCAAGATAAGAAATATATTCATAGACCGTGTTTCTTGAGATATTTAGCCCTTCGGATTTGAAATCATTATAGAGTCTATTGATGCTTACATGCGTTGAGATATTGGTGAAGCAAAACTTCATAAGCCGTTTCAGAAGAAACGTGTTTGTGACCCTGTGACGTTCGATGATGTCCCTGTATGTGATAAGATCGATATATTCCTGTAGTGTCTTCATATACACAGCCTGATCATAATTTATAATCTCGGGGAATCCGCCTTTTACAAGATATTCTGAAAAGGCGTTTCTTGCTTTCGAGATTGATCCGGAGGAATGTGTGTCAGTCCTGATTTTCTTAAACCTCAGAAATTCGCTGAACGAAAGAGGAAATACCTCATAGCTCAATGTTCTCCCGCGGAGGGCGGTGGCGATCTCTTTGCTCAATAATTTTGCCGAAGAACCTGTTATAAAGATTACACATTTTTCCGAGTCATACAGACGGCGTATGAACTTTTCCCAATGCTCCACATTCTGAATCTCGTCAAAGAAGAAGTAGACCTTTTCATTTTTCTTTGCGGGATACATCTCATAATATGCATCCGGCATGGCGCTCAGGTCTTTCAGCGCCATAGGAAAGAGCCTGTCGTCTTCGAAGTTGATATAGAGGATATTTTCCGGGGAAGTGGTCTTTTTTATCTCTTTTATCAATGAGTACAGCACATGGGTCTTCCCGCTCCTTCTCACACCGATCAGAGATATGATCTTACCGGTATCAAGAGGTATCGGAAGATCCCTTTCAATTACATAGGACAAATCTTTTTCCTGAGAATCAGCAATAATTCTCTTAAAAATATCTCTTGTCATTATTAACCTCCAGACAGGTAAATTATAACTCTTTTATTTACCTCTGTAAAGGGTAAAATGAAACTCCCCATTAGATCTCTCCAAAATCAAGCCGGAAGATTACCCTTCAGAAAGCCGCAGCAATGCTTTCACTCTCTGATTACTAATTCCCCTTCTCCCGCCACTGAGACTGGATATCATATGTCCCGTGTCGTCTGAATTCCTTTTTAATTTTATTCAAATCATCACCGACAAGATTTTCAAGAGAGTATTCGCCCATCTTCTCTTCATTTTGCAGATAGTAGAGGTACCCGATTTCTTCCGGCTCAAATCCGATCAGCCTGGCGCCGACTCCGTCTGCCTTTACCGGATCCGCAGAGGCAATTGCTGTCTTCATCTCAACTGCCGTGCCGTCTACAGGGCCATCGCCTTCCATGCATATAAAACCGTCAAGCACAACCAGGTCGGGCCAGACCCTTTTAGCGAGTTCTACGATGTTTCTGTGGATCATTTTTACACTTTTCCGGTATGCAGTGTATTGTTTAAAGAAAAAATTTATAAGCCCGTTAGGGAGTATTCGCCGCGCCCTTGAGACTGTTCCGGGAGGCAGTTTATCCAGAAAGGTTTTTGGCGCATCAACCTCAACGCCTCCTTTCATGCCGTGTATCATGGCCATGTCCTGCCTTAACACAAGCCCGGCCATGTTTTTAATGCCGAATGTTGCAACAGCGAAGTTGTGGGTCTTGGGAACAGAAAGCGATATCTTGTAATCAAATTCTTCCACACGTCTCGTAATTCTCAGATGAGTATCGCCGACAACAGAAAGGATAGGGCTTTCAATCACATTCCTGTCATTATCAAAGTCTGTTAAAGAGACATTATTATATTTTTTCTCTATGCGATAATAATCATAATCCTTAAAGACATCTTCAGTGGGCAATCCATTGTAAAAGGCACTGGCCGAGCCTTCGCCTATTGTGATCCGCGTATCAGGGACAATATCCCTTATGAATTCAATAACCGCCTCAATAGCCTCAACATGGGTATTGGCAAAATCCGGTTTGATGGCCACGAGATTGGGCTTAATGAGGATATTCTTTGCATTCTTAATCGGTTCAATATCTTCCCGGATAAGAGTGAGACATTTTTTTATGTTTTCTTTCCTGTTATCACCTTTAATTAAGGCTGCTTTCTTTTTATTGGTCATGATATCCCCCATTCTTGAATTACGAATTAGGAATTACGAATTATGGATAAATGATAATTCCCTGCCGGTATCCATTACAGGCTTACTTTGCTTTTTAAATAATCAAACGAACCGTCGTTCGCCCAGATATCAAGCATGGACGGTTCTTTTAATTGCTGTCCGCGGTAACGTGAAACCGCAACATAGCCGGTCTTTAAATCTTTCAGAGCGGTCATGTCGCCCCATAATTTTTCAAACTGCGCCACAGGATAGACATCTTCCTGCCCGCTTCCCCAGACATATTTGACGTTTTTAATTGTTACATATGCAGGTATTCTTTTTTCAATGCTGCGTATTGAATCGATTATCTTATTCTGTTTTTCCATATTCTCATCTGCTTCCATTATCAGGTCCCTGTCCAGCCCGAAGAAATCCAGCAAAGAGTCGATGGTTGCCCAGTTTGTCAGCGTATTATAATAACTCAATCTGTATTCATCTTCCTCATGCGGCATGGCTAATCCCTCAATGAGCCGGATCCGGCCGTCAATCTTTGCCAGTCCTCCGCCGGCATCTTCTATTCTCCTCGGGGTTACTTCAAAAGTAAGGCATGAGCCGCCTGCAATATGCATCCCGAGCAGCGCGGGTTCGACATATGCTCCGAGGGTATCGATGTTGTGGCAAAGCAGGTATTTGAGATTTTCATTATCCCTGAGCATTCCGGCAAGCACACCGTTCTTCAGAAGATTTGGAATCTCATACCAGTGTCCGGGCGGATTAAACCTGAGAATGTGTTTATTTTCAGAATAATCCTCTCCCTCTCCTTTAGATTTTGCCCATTCTATTAATGCCCTGTGCAGATCATCCCGGATTTTCTGGACATTGTCGTCCATTTTCTGCTGGAACTGTTCTTCCCAGTAAAACCTGAGATCGCGCTCCATTGGATAGACCCTGTGCCCTATTGATTTTCCGGGCGACAGATATACCTCTCCCTCGTAATCAAAATAATTAAAACTCTCCAGATACTTAACGATTGCGCCATGTGTCAGGTAACTTGTAGTAAATACATGAGGAGGCATGAAGCCGGATAATTCCCCGGTTTTCCTGCTCTTTGCAATATGGCTTTCAATGAATGTCCTGTATTTGCCGTTTATTTCCATAAAGGGATTAATGGGCTTTACAACAGCTCCGCCCCCGCTCCAGCGGCTCCCCATGCCGCCGGCAAAGGTAACAACCGCTATCTCTCTTTTCTTTATTGAATCTATTCCCAGGTCATAATATTTACTATCAGCCTTCTCATTTTCAAAATGCAGGATATCATCATATCCGGCATCTTGGATACGGGTTGCTGCGGGCAGGCGGTTTTTTTCGAGCCCGATCTCCCCGCTCTTTAACAACTTTTTCATATATTCATGAGACCTCTCATCAAAACCATATCTGTTCCTGATCTCAGTCTCATCAATTTCTTCATCGGAAGGTCTGTCCGTATCTGTTTTGCCTCTGAAATCCGGGTACATTCCAGGAACTTCTGCATCCCTGCCTCTGAACAAACGGGCCATGATCCCGTGGTGATTAATTTCAAAATCATACACAACCGGATCAATAATAAACGGGAAGGAAGAATTGTATAATTCTTTCAGTCCATGCATGATCCCGGCTATTCTCTTTTTGAAGACTTCCCTTATACCGGGATTTACTATAAATGCCATTCCACCGCCCGACATGCCTCCAAGCATCATAAAGCCTAAGTAATCCCCCCTGAACTCTTCCTTTACCTTGTGGATCATATCTTCTGTAAAGGCATTGTTCACCCAGGGAATAATTTTCCGGATCGACTCTTCCCAGTCTTCAGTTGTAAGCCTGCCGAGTTCCTGCATATCTCCGGCTTTCAGGGCATCGACAATCCCGTCAAACAGGCGGATTCCCTCTATCCGGGCCTTCCATTCTTCTTCATATTTCAGTAGATATTTTCCAGTGACCATCTCCAGGACAGGGCCGACATCCTGGGAAATGCCGCCGTGAACCAAAACCATGGAATCAAGTATCCTCTGTTCAACTTCTCCTGATATCTCCTCTCTTGTGAAGACATTGTGCTCAGGCAGCAGACACCCCCGGCTGATGCCGAATTCGGGCCTGCCTTCTTCAGCTAACTTCCCCGCAATTACCTTTATACCGGGCCAGAGGCCCCCGGAATCCTGCCATCCCCCGCCTGAACCGCCAAGCCATTCTCCCAGAATCGCCCTTGAAGCCACTACCCGTCTCTCATCTTCCTGCAATCCGCCCGTCCGGTTTTTTATCTGGCCGCTGAAACGCATCAGGCGGGTGATGATTGTCGAGAGCAGCGTTGTGCTGACTGCCAGACGCGACCCCTTCGGAATACCGTTTACCTTTGTAATTATTTCTATTCCACCGGATTTGTTCAGCATGCTGCGTAATATATCTTTCAATGGAATATCCTTATTTTCAAAACATGGGGGAATAATCCCGGAGGCTACAACCCCGGCCTTAAGCAGCGAAAGGTAATCATTCCCGAAATTGAAGAGTTCCTGCAAAGCGGATATTTTCTTGGAAGCCTTTAAATCAATAGAGACCAGGTGTATTACAGGCTCTTCAATAAACCGGCAGTAACACTCGCAGGGCGGGAGGATGGGATCGCTGCTTCCATGAATCCTTAAATTAACGGACATATTGACAACCCTTGCACCTTCCGGAAAATCCATGCCAAGGAAAAAGATATCGGACCATCCGCTGTGTGACGGGTCAAGCCTCACCGGCGAGGCATCCATTCCAACAGGATAACGGCCTGTTTCAACATCAGGAGCAGTCAGGTCTGCGGGAACCGCAAAAGGATACTCATCAAGGCCGTTGATATTATAAAGATTATAGTTTTCATTGCAAAGGCTGATGGATAGTTTTACCTGGTCAAGCAGGTATTTGAAGGATACCTTGTAATAGGAATCCGCTATTGCACTGAATACGGCGCTGTTGTGACTGCCGTTGTTTAAATAGATTCCGAGGGCTTTTTCAAAATCCCTTTCAAAAGCCGCTTTAACGCCTTCAAAGGGAATTTCCCCGCATTGAATTATTTCGCTGTTTTTTTGAAGATAAAACCTGTAAATAACAAAGAGAAACAGGGAAGCCCTGACTTTATTGTAAAGATTGTCCGAAGATTTCCGGAAGGCCTCCAGCTCCTCTGCAAGTTTCAGGAGTTCGTCTTTCTTTTTGTCCTGCAGAAGAAAGTTAATTGAACGGTTCCGGATATCTTCGTTCTCACTGACTATTGTTTTAATAAGTTCATTGGACATAGGCGAATTTATTATTTTAACATATGCAGCAAAAGTGGAAAAATGAGAATTCTAATTCAGAGAGTAAAAAGCGCTGATGTTGTTGTCAAAAGAGAGGGAATTGCCGGTATCGAAAAAGGCCTGTTGCTCTTTGTCGGCATTGGGAAAGATGACGAAATAAAAGATGTGGAATACCTCTGTAAAAAGGTCTCAAACCTGCGTATCTTTGAAGATGAACGGGGAAGGATGAATTTAAATATTCAGCAGGTCAACGGGCAAATTCTGAGCGTTTCCCAGTTTACCCTTTATGCAAATACAAAAAAAGGGAACCGTCCCGGATTCGAGCAATCAGCCGATCCCGAAATGGCCAGAGACTATTGGGAGAGATTTAATAATTTATTGCGGGAAAACGGCCTTGAGGTCAAGGAAGGTATCTTCGGAGCGCATATGGAAGTCAGCCTGATTAATGACGGGCCGGTGACAATCCGGCTTGATTCGAGCAGTTCCGGAGTTTCTGAATGATAGCATCGGTTAAATGATAATATCCATGTCTACTAAGATGTCACTCATTTTGAGCGGGTCAATCTGTCTGATTTTCTCAGTTTGAGGAGTTTCTTCCGAGGATTTAAAAGAAATCAGCAGCCTCTCGCACTTATCCTCTTTACTCTTCGCTGACAAGGCAAACAAGGATACTTTTCATTTTAAATAACCCCGTCTTGACAGACGCATTTATTATACATACAATAAAAGCATACGAAGGAGGTGTATATTGTGCGTGCAACATTAAACATACCTGATGATCTCATTTCTGAGGTGCAAAAAGTTACTGGGGAGAAATCCAAGACAAAAGCGATTGTTGTGGCAATGCAGGAATATATACGGCAGAAAAAAATAAAAGAACTTATCGCGCTCAGGGGGAAAATCAGGATTGATTACGACTGGCAGAAGGAAGAAGAACTTGAAATGAAAGCCCAGAGAAAGAGGGGGCTGACCCTTGAGCGAAACAGGTAACGGAATACTGGCTGATACAAGCGTCTGGATTGAATTTTTCAAATCAAAGTCTGCGACAGGCGACAGGCTTGAAGCACTCCTTGTTGAAGACTCTGTATGGTCATGCGGTGTCGTTATGTTCGAGCTTTTACATGGAATAAAATCAGAAGCTGAAAAATCGGTAATACTTGATACGCTCTCAAATCTGGCTTATGCAGAAATGTCACAATCCCTCTGGCAAAAGTCAGCAACCCTCGCAGCCTTTTTAAAGAAAAAGGGGGTAACGCTTCCTTTATCAGATATTTTCATATCAGCCATTGCCATTGAAAACAACCTCCAGGTCTTTACGCTTGATAAACACTTTGAGCAGGTGCCGGAGGTAATTATTTATAAAGATTGAATAAGTCCCCGGGCCCTCTTAACCTGAGAGGCGGAGCTTTTCTCTTGTTTTTTCAATATCAGACACTAAGGCCTCCTCTCGTCCTCATCTGTCACCCCCCCGGCTTCTTCCACCGCCGCCGCCAAACCCTCCTCTGCCGCCACCTTTTCCACCGCCGCCGAATCCTCCTCTGCCGCCGCCTTTTCCACCGCCGCCGAATCCTCCTCTGCCGCCGCCTCTTCCAGCACCGCCGAATCCCCCTTTGCCGCCGCGATTGTCGGTACGTGGGCGAGCTTCATTCACGTTAAGAGTTCTCCCTTTTAACTCTTTGCCATTCAGGCTATCGATTGCAGACTGTCCTTCATCTTTAGAAGGCATCACAACGAATCCAAATCCTTTTGATTCACCACTATACTTGTCCTTTATGATATTTACGGTTTCAACCTGCCCGAATTCCTCGAAAGCCTGTCTCAATTCATCTGCGGTGATCTCACGTGACAAATTACCTACATAGATATTCATTTATTAAATCTCCTTATTTTTTCTTTTTTGCGTCTTTTTTTGTTTTCGCCTGTTTTGTGGATTTTGCCTTATCCTTCTTGCCGCCTTTGTCTCCCATATCTCCTCCTTTTCCTTTTTCAGGAAATTAGAATTATTGGATGCATTATAACCTTCCCTGACATAAAGATAAAGAGTAAAGGATGGAGGCTTGATTCGGCAAGTTCCGGAATTTCCGAATGCCGGCAGTTGAAGTCACGGGGTTTTCAGACGCTTCAATATTTTTCTTGTAATTTTTCCTGTTAATGTCTCATACGTCCTTAATGCGCCGTGAGGGCAGACCTCAATGCAGCAGTAACACCTGATGCATTTATCATAATCAAAGTGAATTTTTTTCCTGCTCTGCGTTATTGCTTCGGCAGGGCAGTATTTCCGGCATTCCCCGCAGAGCTTACACAAAGAGTCATTGCATGACGGCCTCTGCACGAGATGCCTGCGCATAAAACCGTGAAATTTCTCCGGCCCGAAGACGAGAGGCGTTATTTCGGGCAAACTGAAATCTCTTATTTGCGGCAGATTGCCGTCAATGGTAATTTCATCAGTCGCAAGGCTATGATCTCCGGCTATTTTATTTGTCAACACCTTACCGGGCATTATCCCCAGCATCTTACATACGGCAATATCAAGTGCAGCCGCATTTTGACTTCCCAGAATAACGCCGAGCTCTCTCGGCTCACCGCCCTTGCCCGGCCCCTGTCCCTGCATTGAGAGGATACCGTCAAGAATTGTAATTGACGGATTAACGGCCTGATATATTTTCACTAAAAGGGTTGTGAACATTTCCCTGTCCACACCTGTCCTGAGATGCCATTCAGGCTTGCTCAATCCCACTATGCAGCCGAACAGGTTTTTTATTCCGAGGGTAAGGAGCATCTGGGTATGGGTTTTGAGTTTGGGCAGGTTTACGAAAAAATCCGCATTCACGGCATCTGCGGCAATATCTATCTTCCCGAAAGGCTTGCCGATATCAACAGAAACCGAATCCTTGAATTCTTTATATTCAATGTCAAGTCCTGCAAGAGCTTCTTTAATGCCGCTTTCCCGCAGCACCCTGTCAAAGGAACCCATGGCCGGACTGTCGGAAATCCGGGGTCTTGCGCCCTTGTCAAGTACATACTCAACCACTGCTTTTATAATCAATGGATGTGTAACTATTGCTTTTTCAGGGGTGGCAGGGGCAAGAAGGTTGGGTTTAATGAGAACGCTGCTGTTCGTTTGAATCCGATTTCCTCCAAGGGAATCCATAATCTCAAAGATTACCGGCTTCAGTGTATTGTAGTTGTATTCCGCTTTTCTGATAATCACTTTTGACATGGCAACTTATGGTAACAAAAAAACTAAATAGCTTTCAGCCTTCAGCGATCAGCTGTCAGCACGGAATTTTTAGCTGATCCCTGAAAGCTGACGGCTGACCGCTGATAATTCGACAATCCTGAGTAATTGATGGTATTTTAATTCCATGAAAGCAGGATTTTATCAGTTCAATCCGTCTTTTGGCAAAAAAGAAGAAAATATAAAAAAAGTTATATCAGCAGCAAAACATGCGGATTTCGAACTCCTTGTGCTGCCGGAATTTTTTGCCACAGGCTACCAGTTTGCGTCTGCCGATGAAGTGGCCGAGCTTTCAGAATCCGTACCTGATGGAGATACTACGGAAGCGCTTTTAGAATTATCAGATAAAAGAGGTATTTACATTGTTGCGGGTCTTCCGGAAAAAGAAGGGGGTAGATATTATAATTCAGCGGTCTTCACCGGGCCGGATGGATTAATCGGGGTCTACCGGAAAACTCATCTCTTTTTTGAGGAAACGCTTTACTTTACCCCCGGGGATACGGGGTTTAAAGTCTGGGATACAAAAATCGGCCGCATCGGCATTATGATATGCTTTGACTGGTTCTTTCCCGAATCAATGAGAAGTCTTGCACTTTCAGGAGCAGAGGTTATTGCACATCCTTCAAATCTGGTCCTGCCTTTCTGCCCTGACGCCATGCCTGTCAGGTGTCTTGAAAATATGGTATATGCGGTGACTGCAAACAGGATTGGAACAGAAGACCGAAAAAAGGAACAATCACTTACATTTATTGGCAAGAGCGAAGTTGTCTCTCCAAAAGGTGAGATTTTAGTAAGGGCGCCGGAGGATGAAGAAGCGCTGATAGTTACGGATATTGACCCGGCATCGGCAAGGGACAAGGCTTTAAATTCCTGTAATAATATCTTTAAAGACAGAAGGCCGGAGATGTACAGACCTTCCGGAATCTGTTCTTAGCCCTCCTCTTTATGCTATCCTTATTTCTTAATTCAAGTTATTGCCTGATTTGTATCTGAAGAGTTATGGCAGTAACTTTTGATATTTATTCTCTATATTTTCCGGAGGTAATAAGATGAGTGAATTTCCGAATAAGATAAGTCTGAACCTGGATAATCCATGCTATACGGGTTCCGTACAAAAACTCTATGACGTGCCGGATCACCCGGAACTGCTGATCAGTGAAACAACTGCCGGGGGGTCTGTTTTTGATGTAGGCACTATATTCAATATAGAGGGGAGTGATGTCGGAAGGGCGAGTTTCAGGCATCTTGTGTTTCAGGAGCTGCAGAACCCGGAGGCGTGGAAAAATCTTTCGCAAAAATTATCCGAAGAGGGAAGTCTAATTCAAAAAGATGTGAGCGGGCTTGTGGAAAAAGTCCTCTCCGGATTCAGCAAAAACGGCGCTCCGACACATCACGCAGGCATGATTGACCGGAGCAGCGGTGAAGTTTATGCAAAAGGATTTCCCTCCTGCCCGAGCAATCTGACGTTAATTAAAAAGTATAAAGTTGAAAAACCTGAACTTAATAAATTATTGGTATGGCATTTTTATGATTATGAAAAATATCATCATCTTGATCAGTACGTTATTCCCCTTGAATACATTGTCAGACTGGGCATAACGAGCGGGTCGTCTATTTTGAGGAAATACAGTGCACTCAGCGATTCAGACAAAAAAGAATATTTAAATGATCTCGGTATCGACAGGCCGCTTTCCCCGTGGATTCAGTTTGATTACCCCATTGTTGACTTGACGACCAAATATGAGCCGGAAGACAGAAACATCAGCCGCCAGGAAGCTGCATTGATTTCCGGTACGGATGGAAACACCTTCGCAAAGTCAATGATTATGGCCATTCTCGGAGCTTATTTGTTGCAGCAGATATTTGCAAGAATGGGCCTGTTTTTATGGGACTTGAAATGGGAGATTGCTAAAGACGGTGATAATCTGGTCTTTGTAGATACCATAGACACGGATTCTGTTCGGGTAACATTTAATATTGTCCGTGACAACAGGACTTACTTTGTTCACTTTAATAAGCAGTCAATGAGAGACTACTATAAGATTATGCATTCAGAGTGGTACAGAGCAGTTAATGAGGCCAAGAAAATTGCGCCTAAAACCGGGAAGGCCTTTACGGAAATATTGACTGAAGGGCAGAACAGGAACGAATATCCGTTGACCCCTGTTATTGATGAACGGTTTCTTGATTTACAAAAGCAGAAGTTTGAGATGATTCAGGGTTTCATTCAGGGAAAAGAAAAGGAGCTTCAAAAAGAAGCGGAGAAAATCGCCCGTGCAGAGATTGATTATTACGAGTCTGCGAAGAAGATTGAGGAGTATGAAGAGTTAAACGCTGAATGACGATATCCATATTATGTAAAAGTAGAAACAGCCCCGGCATTAAGAGATAAAAAATTACAAACTTCCCTTTAATCTCTTGAAATCATTGAAAAATCAAGATGTTCAGCCCTGTCGGTCGATTGCTTTTTACATTATGTTCTGGCATGCTAATAAGATGAGAGTTGTGGGACTTGATGTCGGCTATAAACCTGCAGTCATTGCAATAAGCGGCAGCCCGGGGTTTACTGCTCAAGGTATGGAGACTGTAAGCCGTAATGACTATATGGCAGCCCTGAAAAGGATTATTGAGGAATGTAATTCTTCAAAACTATTTTGACAGCAAGAGACCATGAATAAAAGCACATCTCCTTTATTACAAGTAGTTGCACTGATTGCCACCTTTGCCGTTTTAGCAAGTTTATCCTTGCTGATTCATTTCATAACACCTGTTTCTTTTGAAGAAAAGTGGAAAGAAGTAGAAATTACGGAGGGGGCAAGCTTTGCAAAAGGAATTGATATATTAAAAAACAACGGCATTATTGAAAACAGTATGACTTTCCTCCTGCTTGGCAGGATGACTGACACTGACAGACAGTTAAAGCCGGGGTATTACAGCCTCAGTGCTTCCATGAGTCCATTGCAGATATTTGAAGATTTGATTTCAGGCCGGACTATTCAATTCAGCATTAACATACCGGAGGGCTCTACGCTTAAAGACATTAAAAAGAAATTTAAGGACGCAGGCCTTATTGACGAGGAGTCGTGGCAGCTTGTATACGACACTGACTTCCTCGCTTCTCTCGATATATATGCCCCGAGCCTGGAAGGATATATATTCCCGGATACTTATAATTTTTCAAAGGGAACCGACCCGAAAGTCATCTTTAAAATCATGATCCAGCGGTTAAAGGAAAAATTTGATGAGCCATTGAGGGAAAGAGCCGAAGAATTAGGTATGAGTGAAAATGAGGTGCTGACGCTTGCCTCAATAATTGAAAAAGAGGCAATATACGATTCGGAGCGCCCCATGATTTCTGCTGTGTACCATAACCGTTTAAAAAAGAATATGAAGCTTCAGGCCGACCCTACAGTTCTTTACGGAGTAAAAACGAGAAGAAAGCGAATAAGGTACAGGGATCTAAGGAGAGAGACTCCATACAATACTTATGTCATCAAAGGGTTGCCTCCGGGACCAATAGCATCTCCGGGAATAAAATCCATAAAAGCTGCGCTTTATCCCGCTGATGCGGAATATATGTTCTTTGTCTCAAAGAATAACGGCAGACACTATTTTTCCCGCACCGGCAAAGAACATATGAAGGCAGTGGTTGCTTTTCAGCGAAATGGAAGAGAATTCACCAGGAATGCCGAAAAAAAAGAAAACTAAACAGATTACCCTCGGGGGCATCAAAATCGGGGGCAATGCGCCTGTTGTCGTCCAGTCAATGACAAAGACCGACACGTGTGATGTTTCTTCCACTGTGTCACAGATAAAGAGATTGCAGACCGCCGGCTGTGAGACGGTAAGGGTGGCAGTGCTGAATGCTGAAGCAGCCGGGGCCATAAAATCGATAAAAAAGAAGATTAAAATACCTCTTATTGCCGATATCCATTTTGACCACAGACTTGCCCTTGAGGCGCTTGAAAACGGCGCGGACGGATTAAGGATAAACCCCGGGAATATCGGGAGCAAACTCAAAGTCAGGGAGGTTGTAAGCGCTGCCAAAGATAAGGGTGTTCCGATCAGGATAGGCGTAAATGCGGGCTCTCTTGAAAAAGATCTCCTGAAAAAATATAAACATCCCTTTGCAAGGGCTCTTGTCGAAAGTGCCGGAAGACATATAAAGATTCTTGAAGACCTGAAGTTCAGAGCCATCAAGGTTTCTCTCAAGACGTCGGATGTTATGAAAACGGTTGAGGCCTACCGGCTTTTTTCCGAAAAGTTCAGATATCCCGTGCACATTGGAATTTCGGAAGCAGGCCCTGCTTTTTCAGGGACGATCAAGAGCGCAGTCGGTCTGGGAATACTTCTTTCGGAAGGAATCGGAGATACAATAAGGGTGTCGTTAACTGCAGACCCTGTCGAGGAAGTAAAAGTCGCTTATGAGATTCTGAAATCCCTGCATTTGAGGCAGAAGGGCCCGGATATCATTTCCTGTCCTACCTGCGGCCGCTGCCGGATTGACATAAGAGGAATTGTAGATAAAGTTGAAAGTAAAATGGCCGGGGTAAAGAAGCCTGTTACGGTGGCTGTAATGGGGTGTATTGTAAACGGCCCCGGCGAGGCAAGGGAGGCAGACATAGGAATCGCCGGCGGCAAGGGCATGGGCATTCTTTTCAAACACGGCAAAGTGGTAAAGACATTAAAAGAGCGGGAACTTTTAAGCACCCTGATGAGAGAGATAAAGAAACTGTAATAACATGCCGTTAATTCATTATGAAGGTAGAGGTTATAGATAAATAATGATCAGCAGGAGAAAATTCCTGAGCAGCTTTATTGTTCCCGGATTTGGTTTTCTTTTCTCGGATTCCTTATACTTTGAAAAATTTTTCGTTGAAACGAATGAGTTCAATATCGGGATCGATAAAAACGGCAATTCAAAAGTTAAAATAGTCCAGATTTCAGACCTGCATTTAAGAAGGGTAACCCGGCATCATAATAAACTCGCTGAACAAATTAACTCTATGAGCCCTGACCTCCTTTTATTCACCGGCGATATAATTGAAAAAGAGGAAGACATGGATCAATTAAATAATTTCCTGAAATTGATTAATCATAAGATTGAAAAAGCAGCTGTTATGGGAAACTGGGAGCGCAGGAATAAAATAGATTTAAAAAGACTGGGAAGCACTTACAGGAAAAATAATTGTGAACTACTGATTAATCAATCTAAAACATTTATGTTTAACGGGAAAAAATTAGTGGTAACCGGAATTGATGATATGATCGAGGGAAAGCCGGACTTCTCAGCAGCAGTCAGAAAACTTAACAGGGAAGAAAACCATATTGTTTTATGCCACTGCCCTAAGTATCGCGACAATATTGAAAAAGAAACAAAAAGGATAAATAAAAAGAGACCCGAAGACAAGAGGTTGAAAATAGATTATGTTTTTGCCGGACATTCTCACGGGGGACAGGTAAATATATTCGGATTTACAGCCTTTCTGCCCCCTGGAGTCGGAAATTATATCAGGGGCTGGTATAAGAACAGTCCTCCATATCTATATGTTTCAAAGGGGATCGGAACATCGGTTTTACCGGTCAGGTTTGGAGCCAGGGCAGAGATTGCCGTATTTAATTACTATATATAGAAGGTCTTTTATGTGTCTCCCCCCCCCTCCGTATTTCAAAGGTGAATTTCAATTGATAATCAAAATAAAGGAGGCAAGATATCAAAATATACTTGAAATGATATCATTTTTTTCGTATGCTTATAATATGGGAGGTGTGGAATGTCAAGGACTGTAATAGATATTGAAGACGATCTTTTAAAAAAGGCTCAGGAACTTACAGGCATGAATAAAAAAGTGGAAATAGTAAATTATGCCATCAGGAAGCTTGTAGAACAAAAAGAAATCGAGAAAGTGCTGGATCTCAAAGGCAGGGTAAAGTGGGCGGGAAATCTTGAGGAGATGAGAAAGGGGCGCAGTGGTTATAGTTGATACTTCAGTATGGATTGATTTCTTTCAGAATTTCGATTCTGTTTATCAGGAAAAGCTTGAAGGCCTGATAAAAGACAATAACAGGGCAGTCATCTGTGGCGCTATACTGCAGGAAGTACTGCAGGGAATCAAAGACAACAAAAGTTATGAAATCACAAAACAGCGGCTCTCCAGGCTGCCTTTTATAGATACAAATAAGGAAACTTATCTGAGTGCTTCTTTTCTTTACAGGACATTAAGGCGCAAGGGCATAACAATGCCGCCGGTTGATACAACTATAGCCGCCCTTGCAATACAGAAGCAGATGCCGTTGTTTACGGGTGACAATCATTTCAGGACAATCACCAGGCACTCTGAACTTAAACTTTATTGAAATAGCAAGCTGATATTTCGCTTTATTTTTCTCCATGCAAATCATCAAAACCATAAAAGAGATGCAGTCCCTGAGCAGGCGGCTTAGAGTTGAAGGTAAAACCATAGGCTTTGCACCCACGATGGGAGCGCTGCATGAAGGCCACCTCAGTCTTGTCAGGCGTTCAAAAGAAGAGAATGACATAACCGTTGTCAGCATCTTTGTAAACCCTGCGCAGTTCGGGCCGAATGAAGATTTTCAAAAGTACCCGAGGAGTGCAGAGGATGATCTGCAAAAACTTTCCACTCTGCATGCTGATGCGGTTTTTATGCCTGATAATAATGAAATGTATCCGGAAGGTTTTTCCACCTCAATCAACATAGGCGCTATCGGAGAGATCCTGTGCGGAGTATCACGACCGGGGCATTTTAACGGCGTAGCCACGATTGTTGCCAGGCTTTTTAATACTGTCATGCCTGACAGGGCGTATTTTGGCCGGAAAGATTTTCAGCAGACAGCAGTCATTAAAAAATTAGTAAGGGAATTAAACTTTGATACGGATATTATTGTCTGTCCGACAGTAAGAGAACCGGACGGTTTGGCCATGAGTTCGAGAAATGCATATTTAAATATGGAAGAAAGAAAATCTTCTTTAATATTATATATGGCGCTGAAACTCGGGGAGGAGCTTATTCTGTCCAGAGGCATGCATGATGCATCGACAGTTAAAAAAGAAATGGCAACATTGATAAAAACCGAACCCCTTGTTGATATTGATTATATTGATATTGTTAATCCCCGCAACCTCGACCCGGTTCAAAAAATAATGCTGCCTGCGGCGATATGTCTTGCCGTGAAAATTGGAAATACGAGGCTGATTGATAATATAATTGTAGAAAAAAGTTGATCAAGGCAGAGAGGCACAATCTAAAAAACGAATACACTTTGTGCTTGAAGTGGATTCTCCTTATGTTATTTCCGCATAAAATCAGGTGGTTAACATGACTGACAAAAAGCATAACATCAAGACTCTTCCTTTAAAAGAACGCAAAGAAGAAATACTTGCACTTGCAAGGCACTATATAAAACTGGCCGAAGAACAGATAGGCACTGAGTTAAAAAAAATGTCGGAAGATGCAGAGGAATATCTTTTGACTTATGATTGGCCCGGAGACGAGAAGGAGCTCGAATTTGCTGTAAAAAAAGCATGTATTTTGTCAGAGGGGCCTGCACTGGAAACAGAGGATTTTGAACTGAAACAGAGAAAGGCCAGGTCAATCGGGAAGTTCGTTGAATCCAGGCTTAAGGGATTTATGCGGAATATCAAGCGCTTTGAAGAATTCGATCTTTATGATATGGTTATCCCGGAAGTGGAAAAATCGCTCATATTAATGGTGATGAAGGAAACCGGGGGTAACCAGATAAAGGCGGCGAAATTACTCGGCATAAACCGCAATACCTTAAGAAGCAAGATAAAGAAGCTGGGGATAAAAGTGAAGTCGTAATCTTCAATCGTCTTTTACCGTATCTTCTTTTTAAACCGTAAAGAGCTCAACGTAACAACCACTATACTTAGCAGGAGAAGTGATAATGTCTGAGGCCAGAGGATGTCCATGCCGCTGCCCTTTAAGAATATCCCCCTGATGATGACAAGAAAATACCTGAGGGGATTAATATACGTCCCGTATTGTATGATTTGAGGCATGTTCTCAATGGGGAACATGAACCCGGAGAGGAGCACTGCCGGGATATAGAAAAGGAACGTTGCCATCATGGCCTGCTGCTGTGTTCTCGATATGGTGGATATGAGAAGTCCCATTCCGAGGACGGAAAGGAGATAGACTGCTGTGTTAAGTGCAAGCCCGGGCAGGGAACCCTTGATCGGAATATTAAACCAGAACACTGCCACTATTGTGACGACAAGCATGTCGAAAAATCCTATGGCGGCAAAGGGGATGGTCTTGCCAAGCATGAGCTCTATGGGCCGTAAAGGAGTGACCATAAGCTGCTCCATTGTACCGATCTCCCATTCCCGCACCACGGCCATGGAGGTAAGCAGCAGACAGGTAAGCATGATAACGATAGCTATAACTCCGGGGACATTGTAGTTTCTGCTTCTCAGGTCAGGGTTATACCATGCCCGCGCGCGGAGGTCGATCGTTGGGTTCCGGGTTTCGATATTCCTGTTTAAATCGCCCGAGTATTCCATGATGATCCTGTTTATATAATCCATGGCCACAGTGGCGGTGTTTGAGTCAGTGCCGTCCACAATCACCTGTATCGATGACGGGATCCCCTTCTTCAAGTCTTCTGAAAACCCGCTGTTTATCTGTATGGTCGCGATGACCTTTCCCCTTTCAAGAAGGTCTTGTATCTCGTCGGCGTGCTCCACATGGACTTTCACTCTGAAATATCCGGAGGACTCAAGCCTCTGCACCAATTCCCGGCTTTCGAAGGACTTGTCCAGGTCATACACGGCTGTAGAGATGTTGGTTACGTCAGTAGTGGCCGCGTAACCGAAGGCGAGCATCTGGAGCACGGGCGTGATGAAAATAATGCCCAGCATCCTCTTGTCCCTGAATACCTGAATGAACTCCTTGATGATCATCTCTTTTATCCGCAGAAGCATGGCTATTCAATCCTCTTTTTAAATTTTTTATTGGCTATGGCAAACACCACAAGGGCGAAGAGACCGAGAAGGGATGTCTCAAAAAGCAGCATATGCAATGCATTGCCCTTTAAGAAGATATCCTTCAGTATGCTCACAAAATACCGTGCAGGGATGGCATAGGTAATTACCTGAAGGGGCTTGGGCATATTCGGAATAGCGTACATGAACCCGGAAAGCAGAAAGGCGGGCAGAAAGGTCGCCACCATGGCTATCTGGCTTGCTACCAGCTGGGATTTTGCAACAATCGATATAAGCATCCCGAGGCTGAGTCCGCCAAAGAGAAACAGGGATGAGAGCCCTGCCAGCAGAAACAAACTCCCCTTCATGGGTACATCAAATAAAAAGACGGCGAGAAGCACTGATATCAGCATATCAATGAAGCCGATGAGAAAATAAGGCATGAGCTTCCCTAAGATAAACTCCTGAGTTTTCACGGGGGTTGATATGAGTTGCTCCATGGTCCCTCTCTCCCATTCACGCGCAACAGTAAGAGAGGTGAGAAGGGCTGCGATAACAGACATGATCACTGCGATGAGTCCGGGGATTATATAATTTCTCGATTCAAGTTCCTCATTGAACCAGACCCGCACGCGGGTCTCTATGAGCGGGGGACTCTGCCTGACGGCAATCTTTTCTGAAAAAAGCCCGGTCACAGCGGATATATAGCCCAGCGCAATGGTCGCTGTATTTGAATCGCTTCCATCGACTATGACCTGAAGCTCAGCCGGTCTCCCTCTCTTTATGTTTTCAGAAAAATCCCGGGGGATGGAAATAGCCACCAATGCCTCGCCCCTGTCAAGATATCCGTCTATCTCTCCATAGCTGTGGACGCGGTCTATGATGGTGAAATAATCCGATTTGCCGAACTGTGCCGCGAGTTCCCTGCTCAGCATGCTTTTGTCGAGGTCGCAGACTACGGTCTTCAGGTTATTCACATCGAGAGTTATGGCATAGCCGAATATAAACAGGAGCATCACGGGCATCAGAAAGGCCATGGCAAGGCTCAGAGGGTCCCGCCGGATCTGTATCAACTCCTTTTTTGCAATCGCTCTGATCCTCGGAAATTTCATATCAAGCGCTCTCTATCAGCGTCACGAACACGTCTTCAAGTGACGGCATGATTTTATCGATCCTGATTACTTTAATGTCTGCCTTTTCAAGTTCTTTTTCAATTTCAGGAACAGCGGTTTTTGTATCATCAACAACAGCGTGGAGCAGGCTCCCAAAGAGCGCGGTCTCAAAGCCGCTCCGGTTCAAGACCTCAAGCGCCTCAAACGTCCTGTCTGTCTCTATCTCAAGGACGTACCGGCTCATATACTGTACCTTCAATTCAGTGGGCGTACCCTCGGCAATGATCTTTCCCCTGTAGATGAGGGCAAGCCTGTCACAGTGCTCTGCCTCATCCATGTAGTGAGTGGTGACAAACACCGTGGTGCCCCCCTTTGCCATCTCATAAATGAGACTCCAGAAATTTCTCCTTGAGACAGGGTCTACCCCTGATGTGGGCTCATCGAGAAATATTACAGGAGGCTCATGGAGCAGGGCGCATCCCAGGGCAAGTCTCTGTTTGATTCCTCCCGGCAGGGTCTTTGTGATCACAGCCCGTTTGTCCTTAAGTCCGGACATTTCAAGGACCCACTCCTTCCGTTCTTTCTTGTTTTTTCCGGTGACCCCGTACATGCCGCTGAAGAACGTGATGTTTTCCTCTACCGAGAGGTCATCGTAGAGGGAAAATTTCTGTGACATGTAGCCGATGGTCTTCTTGATTTTTTCCGATTCCTTTACGATGTCAAAGCCCCCTACTGTGCCGTTCCCACCCGTAGGAAGCAGGAGTCCGCAGAGCATCTTTATTGTGGTGGACTTTCCTGCGCCATTTGGTCCCAGGAAGCCATAAATCTCTCCCCTGCTCACGGAAAAACTTATTCTCTCCACTGCGGTGAAGTCACCAAATGTCCGGGTGAGACCCTCGACCTTTACGGCTATGTTGTTCTCATTCATCACCGGCCACCTTTGTTATGAATATATCTTCAAGGGTAGGGATAATATTCCTGTAACTCTTCATCACTATTCCGGCAGCCTGAAGCTCAAATACTATCGTCTCCATGAGTTCCGGACTTTCAAGGGCGATATGGAGCCTGTCGCCATAAATGCTTATGTTTTTTATGCCCGGAACCATTTTTAAGACTTCAATAGCTCTTCTGGGGTCATCAGCCCAGAGGGCGATCATGGGATAACCGAAGGACTTTTTCATTGCTGCCGGATCGTCCTCTGCCAGAAGCTTCCCCTTATGTATAAGCCCGACCCTGGTGCAGCGTTCCGCCTCATCGAGATAGGCTGTGGATACGAAGATCGTGATACCCTCTTTCAGCAGGTCATAGAGTATCTTCCAGAAATCCCTCCGGGACACGGGATCAACTCCGTTTGTAGGTTCATCAAGAAAGAGGATTTCCGGGGTGTGGATGAGGGCGCAGGCAAGGCCGAGTTTCTGCTTCATGCCGCCTGAGAGCTTTCCGGCAAGCCTTGCTTTAAAAGGTGTAAGGTTGCTGAAGCCAAGGAGCCTCTCGATCCTTTCAGGCCTTTCTTTCCGGGGCACATCGTATAAGTCGGCGTAAAAGATGATGTTCTCTATCACCGTAAGATCCTCGTAGAGACCGAACCTCTGGGACATGTAGCCGATCTTCTCTTTGACTCTCTCGCTTTCGGTTACCACAGAATGCCCTGCCACCCAGGCCTGACCCGAGTCGGGCTCCATAATCGCGGTAAGAAGCCTCATCAAGGTGGTCTTGCCCGAGCCGTCGGGTCCCACAAGGCCGTAGATCTCACCCCTCTTGATATCCAGATCGAGGTTGTCAATGGCCCGGTAGTCTCCGAAGGATTTCAGGAGATTTTCCGTTCTTATTGCAACCGCTTCGTTATTCAAGGAGAATCCTCACATCCGCGGGCATCCCGGGCTTCAGTTCATCGTTTTCATTATTCACGCTGATCTCCACTCCAAAGACAAGTTTCACCCTCTCTTCTTCGGTCTGAACGTTCCTGGGAGTAAACTCTGCCTTCGATGATATCCGGGTGATAGCCCCGTCGTAAATCTTCTCCGGGTAGGAATCCGTTGTGACCTCTGCCTTCTGCCCCAGTTTCACAAGCCCCAGCCTGTCTTCTTTTATATAGACCTTTATCCAGGGATGTTTGAGATCACCGATAGTGTATACAGGCATCCCCCCTGCAACCGTTTCCCCGATTTCAATATATTTCCTTAGTATCACACCTGATACCGGTGCATAAATCGTGGTCTCTTTCAATCTCTCTTCAGAAGCCCTGAGCGCTGCCTCAGCCTGCTCCACCCTGGTTTCCTGTGCTTGCAACTTCTCCTTCCTCGGCCCCTCTTTGACAAGGCTCAAGACCTCCATAGCATGCCGAAAGCGGGAGGAAGCCACCTGGTACGCCTTTTCAGATGCGTCCATTTGCCTGGCGGATATGGCGCCATTTTTAAAAAGGAACCGATCTCTTTCATAATCATTTTTGGCTTTGCTGAACACTGCTTCGGCATAACCGACATCAGCCTTTGCCTTCTCAATCTCCTGTGGTCTGGACCCGGCCCTGAGCTCCTCAAGTTTCACTACAGCTTCATTCAACCGAGCCTTACGCTCCTCTACCATGCTTTCAAGCTCCGCCTTGTCAAGCACTGCGAGCATCTGCCCCTTTTCCACACTCAGTCCTTCATCAGTATAAAGCTCAGTAACTCTGCCCGGATGTTTAAAGCCCATGTCCACTTCCGTAACTTCCACATTTCCCGAAGCAATAATGACGTCTTCCCCGGGTTCATGCCTGAGCTGCATTGCCAGGGAGATAGCCGCTGCAGTGACTGCGATGACAAGCCCTGCGATAAAAAGTCCTTTCTTCATTCCGACACCTCCTTATATATATCCTTGCCAATGGCTTTTTCCAGGGCAGCGACAGCAATGTCTTTATCATAAATACCCTGGTAGTACTCAACCCCGGCTCTCAGGAGGGCAGTCTGTGCATCGATGACATCAGTGCTCGTGCCTGCCCCTGCTTCGTATTTCAAACGTTCTATCCTCAAGATTTCCTCTGCGGTTTCAATTCCCTTTGACAAGACCTCTATCCTCTTTTGGGCATTATCAATGCCCAGATGGGCATCTTTTATTTGCCGGAGGATCTCGAGACGTAAGGCCCGTTCCTCTTCTTTTATCTTCTCCAGTTTCTTCCTCTCTCTCTGTACCTGAGTTTTAATAACTCCTCCGTCAAAAATCGGAACGGTGAGCTTGAGGGAAATAAGCCAATTGTCCTTGAAATCGAAATCATTCCCGGAGTTTTCTGTATATTCACCATAGAGGTTAACGGACGGAAGCCTTTTACCTGCCATGAGATCCACCCGCTCATCAGCTATCTTCTGCTTCTTCAGTACTGCCTTGTAATCAGGCCTCAGGGAAAAGGCCTTTTCCCTGCTTTCCTGAATATCAGGATATGTCCTGTTCATGATTTCAGGGACAACGGAGATTTCCGCATCCACATCTTCGATACCCATAAAATTTTTCAGTAGTTCATAGGCGCTTTCGAGGTTATGTTTCACAATCAGGGCATTATGCCTGGCATGGGCAAGCCCGGTCTCAGTGTTTAAGAGATCAACCCTGGGGACATTGCCTGCTTCCAGGAAAAGCTCCACATCCTTTTTATGTGCCTCAAGCTGACTCACTCTCTTTTCATTCGCTTCAAGTACGTTCTCAAGCTCGAGAATCTTGTAATAAATGCTGGTCACGTTAAAAACGAGCTCCTGCCTGTCAAAGGTTAACCCATCCTCTGCTATGGATTTACTTATCTCTGCAATCTTCACTTGCCGGCTGAGCCTTCCGCCCATATATATAGGGAGGTTAAAGGATACACCAATGTCATAAATCGGGTTATCAAACTCCGGGAAGCCACCTTCAAAAGGCGAGCCCGATATCGGCGAGACAGGAAGATCGTAGCGGGCTCTGGTTGCAGTGCTTATCAAATTTACCCTGGGAAGCCTGTCTCCCTTTGCTTCGTCGATTGTATAGTTTTCAATCTCTATATCCTTATGCAATGCCGCAAGGCGTGGGTTGTTTCTGAGGGCATATTGAACAGCTTCTGAAAGAGTATATGACTCCTTCCGCATCTCCCCATGGGCTAAATGTCCTGTAAAAACAGCACATAGTGTAAGCAGCACTAAGGCTTTTCTCATTTCATGCCTCCTAAGTAAATATTTACTTACATCAAAGCTAAATAGAGTCTGTGTATAAACTCAACAATAGAGCTGTCATTCCCGCAGTCCTTTGAGCGGGAATCCAGAATTCTCACAAATATAATCATATAAATCATTCCAATTAGAATTATCTTTCTCAATAAGTTCAAGTTTCCACTTCCGTTCCCACTTTTTTATTTGTTTCTCTCTCGTTATTGCAGACTCAGCCGTTTCATATATCTCGTACCAGACCAGATTATGGACATTATATTTCTTTGTAAAGCCATCTGACAGTTTATTCTTATGTTCATATACTCGCTTGATCAAGTCTGACGTTATTCCCGTGTACAATGTACCATTTCGTTTATTGCACAGAATGTAGACAAAAAAGTTTTTCATCTCTCTTTTTCCTGGATTCCCGCTCAAAGGACTGCGGGAATGACGGCATTCATCTTATCCAACAATTCCCGGAAAAGGCAAATAAATCAATTTTATTTCAGACACTTTTCATAGTTCTTCCAGAGCTTCATCCCCTCATCCACCAGAGAAAATGAGAACCCGCTCAGAGACCATTTAAGTGTCGTTATCTGCACCATGCCGATTAACATCAAAGAAGCAGCTTTAGGACTTAATTCCTTCTTAATCAGTCCACCTTTCTGTCCTTCCTTTATGATCCCGCTTAGCTTAAGGGAGTAGGCATTAATCTTATCTAAAAGCTTTTCCTTTATATGGGTCTCCCTCATGTGCAGCTGCTCTGAAAAAACGAGCCGGGGAATCCCGTCATTCTTTTCTATATATTCAAGATGCAGCTTATATATCTTTTTTAGACGTGCAACAGGTGAACCGGCAGTCACCGCTCTGAGGTTTTCCTCAAGCCCCGCACCGATCTCTTCAGTCATCGCACCGAGAATTTCTTCTTTGTTTTCAAAATGTCTATAAATATTTGCCTCAGATATCCCGACCTCTTTGGCTATCGCGGCGGTGGTAAGGGCACTCACCCCCTGGCTTCCAATGATCCTGAGGGCAGCCTGAACAATCTGTGTCCTCCTCGTTTCCCTGTCAAGCTTTTTAGCTGTTTTCTTCATTCTATCTCCTGTAAGTGAATGTTTACTTACATTATGCAGTTGATAAATTTATTTGTCAAGAGTTTATTTAGAGTCGGTGTATAAACATAACAATTGAGCCGTCATTCCCGCAGTCTGTTGAGCGGGAATCCAGTCTTTTCAGTGAGTTCTGGATGCCCGATTACTAACTTCGGGCATGAGGAAAATAAAAAACAGCAGTTTATATAAAAAGTCTCATTAATTAAATGGGGCGCTGCCCCTAACCCCGGTTCATTCTTTTGTACGCCCAAAAGAACGTAACCAAGCGAAAGCAGGATCTGCTGACTTTCGTTCGTGAAATAAAGCAGATCAATTAGATCATAATGTTCCTTTCTTTCAAAAGCCCTGACAAGGAGCTTTTTAAATGCGCCCCAGTGATTGTTTCTTAACGGGATGGTTCAGGACTGAACTCTAAATTCAAAAAACTCCCTTCGGTCAGACACCTTTTGAATTCTTAACGCGTTCACTCCTGATCCATCCCTAAAACAATCAAAGGGGGATTTAAAGGAATAAAAGATACATTAATTTATCTTTTATTAAAGCCCCCTTCTTAGTTCTTGAACCCTGTTTACATTAGGTGTCTCACATATGTTACACTTTAACAAGGAGGTCAACATGCCAACAACGAAACCAAGAATAAACATTATCCTTGAAGAACCCCTTTATAAGACTGTTGAAGAACTGGCCAATCGTGATGGCGTGTCTTTGTCGCTGAAAGCCCGTGACCTGATCAAGGAGGCCCTTGAGATCCAGGAAGATGTGGCACTCACTTCTTTTGCCAATGCCAGGGAAAAAACCTTCCGTAAATCAAAGGCCTTAAAACATGAAGAGGTCTGGTAGCATTGCCGTTTGAACTCAGATATCATCCTGATCTGAAAGACGTTGATATCCCGGCTTTAAATAAGAACATCAAAAACCGCATTAAAAAAGCTATTGAGACCCGACTAACCACGGAACCGCACATGGAGAGGACAGGAGAGGACAGGAGAGGACAGAGAGGACAGTGTCAGGTCTTGACACAGAGAGGACAGAGAGAGGACAGTGTCAGGTCTTGACATGATACATATAATCTGATATATTTCTCCATGCCATAATCAATATGGCGGGGAGAAATATATATGGCAAGACCTTTAAGAATAGAGTACGAAAATGCATTCTATCACATAACCGCAAGGGGCAACGAAAGAAGAGATATCTTTACAGATAAGAGAGACCGGGAAAAATTTTTCTTTTACCTCGGCGTCCTTCACAAACGTTACAGGATAATAATTTACAGCTATGTCCTTATGGACAATCACTATCACCTGTTGATAGAGACCCCTGAGCCAAATCTCTCCCGGGTGATGAGGGATCTGAACGGACACTATACAATATATTTCAACAAAACCCATAAACGATACGGTCACTTATTGCAGGGGAGATATAAAGCTATTCTTGTAGATAAAGATAATTATCTCCTTGAACTATCCAGATACATCCATCTCAACCCTGTAAGGGCAGGTATTTTACCTCAGCCGGAAAACTACAGTTACAGCAGCATGCCTTATTACACAGGCAAAAAGATGCCTCCTGAGTGGCTGAACGTAAAATTTGTCTTAGAGCAATTCGGCAGCAGACTAAAAGCACAACAGGACGCTTATAAAAGATTTGTGTATGAGGGAATCAGCACAAGAAACCACCTGGAAGATACTTATGCAAGCTCGATATTGGGGACAGAAGGGTTCATCGAAAAAATAACATCGGAATTTCTGAGAGAAAAAGAAATCTCCGAACAGGTGCCGGAATCAAAAAGACTGAGATATGGGAAAAGCCTGGAAGAAGTAGCCATGGCAGTAATGAACCACTATGATATAGACAAAGGCGTATTGACAAAAAGGAAGGCTAAATTCAACAAAGGCAGAAAGGTATTTGTTTATCTTGCAAGGAGATATACTGATAATAAAATAAGCCGGATAAGAGAATTTCTTGATAACAGCGTGACGCCGGTAGCTATCAGCAAACTCTTCAGCCGCACAGAGGAGGAGCTGGTAAAGCAGAAAGATTTAAGGAGAGATATCCAAAAAATAGAGAAGATTCTTTTCGATAACGCCAATATGTATCATGTCAAGACTTGACACTATCTTCATACTTGTATTCTACAAATAACCGTGAATATCCCACCAATAGAGCATTAATTCACACTTGCTAAAATAGGCCCTCCGCTAATAGATTTGTCTTATTTTTTCAACATCTCCCGGAAAAAAATGTTCTTTTCACATGCCCCTCTCCAGTCGCATTCCGAGCAGTACAGGGAATGCCATTCAGGGAAGATTTTGCGCACCGAGTCCCGCAGCGCCTCCCATCCAGCCCGCCCCGGATCTGAAAGATTTAAGAGGTCCAGGGCCTTTTTGTCCATTTCCCGGATATCCGCATCAACATCTTCTGTGTACTCACATCTTCCCTCTCTGAGATGCAGACAGGATGTGCAGACATCATCGGCTCCGGATGTTATTGTTATATCCTCATCATCTGCACGGGTCAGTATATTCCGAAGGTTTCTTATAAAGGCCTCGTCATAACCTTCTCCAGTAAAGAAGTGCAGGCAAACAAGGTGGTGTCCTCTCAGTGAAAGCATAAATAAAGTATACAAAAAAATGCGGACAGCAGAAAGCAGGGAGGTTCGGGATGTATAATGAGGGGACACCGCAGGTAAGGGCTCGCTCAAAAATAAAATGTTATTCTGATATTATAGTGAACATTTATCAGGCATCTGAATTTCAATGTATCAATAAGGGCATTACAAATGAAGAAATTACTTTTAGTCCTGCCCCGAAATGACAGGGGGTATTGGGGAAAGGTTTCAAAAAAGGGAAAGACCGGGTTTGTAAGATTAAGCCTTCCTACAATTGCTGCCATGACTCCCCCGGATTGGGAAGTTGAAATACTTGATGCCAGGGCCACGCCTGTTGATTATAGCAGGAAAGTAGATCTGGTAGGCATTACGGCCTTTACTGCTGAGATCCCGAGTGCCTATGAGATAGCTGATGGGTTCAGAAAGAACGGGACTAAAGTGGTGATGGGAGGGATCCATGTTTCGGCCCTGCCTGAAGAAGCCCTTCAACATGCTGACAGTGTAGTGATGGGTGAGGCAGAGCATGTGTGGAAAGAGCTGCTTAATGATGTTGTGCAGGGAGAGCTGAAATCCTTTTACCGGGCAGAAAGCCTCATTGAGATGGAAAGCATGGCGTTCCCGCGCAGAGAACTCCTTAACAGAAAGATGTATGTGTCCTGTTTTAATACTATTCAGGCATCACGCGGATGTCCCTTTAACTGTGAATTTTGTGCTGTCACGGCATTCTTCGGAAGAAAGTACCGGACAAGACCGGTATCAGATGTGATCGATGAGATAAAGAGATTTGATACAAGAGACTTTTTTTTCATTGATGATAATATAACAGGCCAGAAAAGCTTTGCAAGAGAACTTTTTCAAACTCTTATCCCCTTAAACAGGACATGGGGAGGGCAGGCTTCAATCAACATTGCAAAGGATGATGAACTGCTTTCTTTATATGCAAAAAGCGGGGGCAAGTATGTCTTTATCGGTTTTGAGTCCCTCTCAGAGCAGAACCTCCGGAAAATGAATAAATCCTGGAACTCACCTGATGCATATAAAGTGGCCATAAGCAAAATACATAAGGCGGGCATCAATATACTGGGAAGTTTTATATTCGGACTTGATGAAGATGATCCCTCTGTATTTAAAAGGACTTTTGATTTTATTATGGAAAACAAAATTGATGCTGCCCAGTTTAATATTCTGACACCTTTTCCGGGAACAAGACTTTATGAAAAAATGAAAAAAGATGGCAGGATAACAGATAATGACTGGGCCAAATACCATACCGGTGAAGTTATATTCAGTCCAAAAAACATGACTGCTGATGAATTGCAGCAGGGCTACTATGCATTATTCAGAAAAACATATGCATGGAGCAGCATATTAAAAAGATGCATGAGAAGCCCTCGTAATATTACATATAGAATAGGAATGAATATTAGCTACAGAAGAAAATCATTAAGAATGCCTGATACGGAATTGCAATATGATTAATTGTTAAGCTACGATGCTTATATATAATTTTCCGTAGCCATCTTTTATTTCTTCTTCTTTGCTATCTTCGAGGACTTCTTCTTTCTTTTCTTCCTGTTTGCTTCCCATTGCTCATGTTCATCGATCATCTCCTGCAGGCTGAGGTCCTTTCCGGGTGAGCCGGCGATGTGATCGTAATCTTTTTTGTAGAGCTTTATGACCTCAATATCTTTATTGATGAGCTGCTGGATATCCTCAAGAAGTCCTTTTTCTTCTTTGCTGCAGAATGAGATCGCTTCACCCAGGTTGATGCCGCGACCGGTCCTTCCAACCCTGTGCACATAATTCTCTGGTTTATCCGGAAGATCATAGTTGATTACGTAATCGACATCAGGCACGTCAATCCCGCGGGCACTGACGTCCGTTGCGATCATGATG